>CAMNHD010000106.1 GCA_946538875.1 uncultured Treponema sp. | reverse complement strand
CCGGAACCCCGGAAAGCGGGGAGCTTGCTGTGTGGTGTTTCTGCGGATTACGCTGATTCAGGGGAAGGCTGGGGTGCGGTGCCGTTCTGAAAATAAAACAAAATAGACATTTTATTTTATATGGTGTAAAATGTGCTATATGAAAACGCACACATTTAAGGGTGGAGTTTACCCTGAGGAAATGAAGGAGCTTAGCAACAAATGTGCTGTTGTGAGGGCCTTTCCTTCTTCGAAAACTGTAACGATTCCTGTGACTATGGGTGGTGCTCCGAATTCGCCTGTGGTCAAGGTTGGAGATGTTGTCAAGCGTGGTCAGCTTATTGCCCGGAGTGACAAGTTTATGTCTGCCCCGGTCCATGCGTCTGTGGCGGGGACTGTCAAGAAAATTCAGACCTGTCTTGTTACTGGCAACCTGGAACTGCCCTGCATTACGATTCAGGCGGCGACTGATAATATCGAAGAGATGGAGACGGATTTTATGCCGGTGCTGGATCCATCGGCCTGTTCACGCGAGGAGGCTCTGGAGCGTATCCGTGAAGCTGGTATTGTGGGGATGGGCGGCGCTTCGTTCCCGACTCATGTAAAGCTTAACCCGCCTGCGGGAAAGTCTATTGAATATGTCCTTTTGAATGCGGCTGAATGCGAGCCTTATCTTACTATTGACGAGCGTACTCTTCAGGAATCGCCTGACAAGGTGGTGGACGGTCTTTCCATTGTGATGAAGGTCACTGGCGGCAATGGTATCATTGTGCTTGAGTCTAACAAGGCTTATGTGCTTGACTTGCTGGACAGGGCTGTAAAGGCCAAGGGGCTTTCTGATTCTGTGCGGATTGTGCTTGTAAAGACTAAGTATCCTCAGGGCTGCGAAAAGAATATTGTGGAGGCGGTTCTTGGCAGGGAGATTCCTGCCGGGGGACTTCCTGCAGATGTTGGTGCCTGTATTGTGAATGTGGGGACTGTCTGCGCTGTAAGCGATGCTTTCAGGCTTGGTATGCCTTTGATTGACAGGCCTCTTACCATAAGCGGCCTTGCGGTTGAAAATCCCTGCAATATCATTGTGCCGGTTGGAACTATTGTGGGCGACCTGATTCCTGATGTGTTCAATCTTAAGCAGGGGACGGTTGCCAAGATTGTTTCGGGCGGTCCGATGATGGGCTTTGCCATGACGAGTACCCAGTTCCCGGTTGCCAAGGGAACCAGCGGCGTGACTTTCCTGACTAAGGGTGAGACTTATCTTAGCGATGAAGGTCAGTGTATCAGCTGCGGTAGATGTGTGGATGCCTGCCCTATGCATCTTACTCCTGTGATGATGGTGCGTGAGCTTAAGGCGGACGATATTGCTGCTGCAAAGAAGTTTGGTCTTATGGATTGTATTGAATGCGGCTGCTGTTCCTACGTGTGTCCTGCGGATGTGCGTCTTGTTCAGCATTTCCGCCTGGGCAAGGCCAAGGTGCGTGCTCTTATGTCAAAGGCGGGAGGCAAGTGATGACTGACGCAAAGACTAATACCAACGAGATTTATCTTTCTTCCAGTCCGCATTTTAGGCTGGGGTCTTCTACGGCCTGGATCATGGGGACTGTTCTGCTTTCGCTTTTGCCGGAATGTGTTTACGGTGTGTATGTCTTTGGACTGCGTGCCCTGATTTTGATTCTGTGCTCTGTGGCAAGCTGCTGTCTGTTCGAGGCTCTTTTCCAGAAAATCACCGGGCAGAAGATTGTGGTGGGGAACCTTTCGGCTTGTGTCACTGGTGTGCTTCTTGCTCTTGTGGTTCCTTCCACGACTCCTTTGTGGATGCTGGTGATTGGTGACCTGGTTGCAATTGTGATTGCGAAGGGGCTTTTTGGCGGAATTGGAAGCAATGTGTTCAACCCGGCGCTTACGGGACGTGCATTTATGTTCATGAGCTTTGCGTCTGTGCTTGGTGCCAGCTGGTTCAACCCGGCGCTTAATCTGAACAAGTGGAGTCTGGCTGCAACAGGGCTTTCTAATCTGGATGCTGTCTCATCTGCGACTTTGCTGAGCCAGATGAAGGGCGGGCTCTCTTCTTTTGACTGGGACACTGTGCTGAAGTATTTTATCGGTTACAGGGCGGGCTGCATCGGCGAAACTTCTGTTCTGCTGATTTTGATTTCGTTTGTATTCCTGTGGGTGACCAGGATTATTGACCCCCGTGCCACTTTTGGTATGCTTGGTACTGTTGCGGTGCTGACATTTGTGAGTGGTCTTGCGGGCTCTCATTCCCTGCAGGCGGCTGGTATGCAGGTGCTGATGGCGCTTTTGACTGGCGGCTTGATGTTCGGGGCTGTGTTCATGGTGACTGACTATGCTACTGCTCCTGTCACAAAGGGCGGCCGTTGGGTGTTCGGCGCGGGCTGTGGTCTGATAACATTCCTTATCCGACGGTTCGGCGGTTATCCTGAGGGCGTTATGTTCAGCATTCTGATTATGAATGCGGTTGCTCCTTTCCTGAATAATATCACTGCGCGCAAATATGGTTACGGTAAAAAGGCCGGACGCAAGGAGGCTAAGTGATGGGCGGATCTGTTTCTGAAAAGAAGCCTGGCTCTGAAGGCTTTGCTTCGATGTTAAGGCTTGGTATTACACTTGCTGTGTTTGCTGTTGTTTCCTGCACTGTGCTTGCTCTGGTAAACAATCTGACGCTTCCGGTCATCACACGGAACAACATCCGCAAGGCGAATGCTGCTATGCAGGCGGTTTTTGCTCCGGCACAGGATTTTGCGGAATATGACAAGGCTCTTCCTGCTTCAAGGAGCGGTAAGACTTCAATTGATTCTCTTAAGATTGCCAAGGCTGGGGACAAAGTTCTTGGTGCTGTGGTTCAGATTTCAGGTCCCACCTACGACCGTTCAACAATCATGGTCGGTGTCGATGCTTCCGGCATTGTCACGGGTATGCGTTATCTGAATAATACAGACACTCCTGGTTTTGGTCAGAAGGGCAGCGATCCTTCTTACAGGGTGAAGAGCGGTGTGACTTTTTATGAACAGTTTACCGGCATGGACAGCAAGGCCGGTTTTACTGCGGGTCAGACTTTTGATTCTATTTCTGGCGCTACAATCACCAGCAACGGTATTGCTGTTATGATGGATGATGCCTGTGCGGCTGTGAAGGAAGCCTTGGAGACTCTTGATGAATAAGAAACTTGAGATTTTCACTAACGGACTTTCCAGGGAAAATCCCCTGCTGGTTCTGAATATTGGCCTTTGTTCGTCTCTTGGAATCACTACTTCCATCTTTAACGGACTTGGCATGGGTATGGGTATGACCTTTGTCCTGCTGATGAGCGAGATTGTCATTTCTCTTTTTAGGAAGCATATTCCGCAGGCTATAAGGCTTCCGGTCTTTATCATAATCATCGCGGCATTTACTACTATCGTGCAGATGGTGCTGCAGGCATATGTCACTGCATTGTATGATGCGCTTGGTGTATTTCTTCCGCTGATTGTCGTGAACTGTATCATTATGGGACGTGTTGAGGCCTTTGCTTCCAAGAACTCCGTTGTGGATTCCGTGCTTGATGCGCTTGGCATGGGGCTGGGATACACTCTGGTTCTTGTTGCCATTTCCCTGATACGCGAACTGCTTGGCGGTGGAACTCTGCTTGCCGGTACTGCCCTTAAGATTGATGTTATTCCTGAGGCTTACCGCATTGGAGTCTTGAATTCTGCACCGGGCGGATTCATTGTCTTTGGTTGTCTTGGTGCGCTTATGCAGGCGGTCAAGCAGCATTCGGCTAAAAAAGCGGAGGCTAAGTGATGGGCACTATATTGAGTATTTTCATCAAGTCGATGCTGGTGGACAATGTTGTGTTCATTCAGTATCTGGCTATATGTCCGTTTATTGGAATGACCAGTGAGACTGGAAAGGCTACCGGTATGGGTATTGCCACTTCCTTTGTCATTCTGCTTGCGACTGCTGTCACATGGCCTTTGTACAAGCTGGTGATGGTGCCGCTGGGACTTGAGTTCCTTCAGACTCTTATCTTTATCCTTGTGATTGCTTCTTTGGTGCAGCTTGTGGAATTCTATCTGAAGAAATCTGCGCCTGGGCTTTACAGCAGCATGGGTATCTATCTTTCTCTTATCACGACCAACTGTGCGGTTCTTGGTGTTACTATCAACTGTATCAGCAAGGGGTATAATTATGGCGAGAGCATTGTCTATGCGCTTGGCTCCGCAATGGGCTTCCTGTTGAGCATGGTTGTGATGTCCGGTGTGCGCAGCAGGCTTAAGACTGCTGGTGTTCCAAAGGCGTTCAAGGGTACTCCTATGCTGTACATAGCGGCTGGACTTTTGTCGCTGGCTTTCCTGGGATTCAAGGGACTTATCAAATAAGGTAAAGGGAGTGGCTGTATGAGAATTATTATCTTTACTTTTCTTGTGTCCTTTGGCGTGGCTTTTTTGCTAGGTGTTCTCCTGGGACTGTTCAAGAAACTGTTTGCGGTGAAGGTTGATCCTAAGGTTCAGGCTATTCAGGATGTGCTCAGCGGCGGAAACTGCGGCGGATGCGGTTTTGCGGGCTGTGCTGCTTTTGCGGCGGCAGTTGTGGCCGGGGAAGCTCCTGCCAACGGCTGTATTGCTGGAGGTCCATCTGTTGCGGAGAAGGTGGGGCAGATTCTTGGCGTTTCTGTCAGCGCTCAGAAAAAAGTGACTATCATTGCCTGCAAGGGAACTGATGAGTGTGTGCTCAAGCGTGGTACTTACAATGGTATTAAGTCCTGTGCGGCGGCGAGTCTTACGGCCAACGGCACAAAGCTTTGTTCCTTTGGTTGTGTGGGCTACGGAGACTGTGTTGAGGTTTGTCCTTTTGATGCCCTAAACATGGGGAAGGACGGTCTCCCGCATGTTGACTACAACAAGTGTGTGGGCTGCGGAAAATGCGCGCTTGTTTGTCCTAAGAAGCTGTTCGTGATTGTTGATGCCGACAGGAAGGGTTCTGTGGCTCTGTGTTCAAATCGCAGCGACAATAAGCCTTCTATCAAGAAGAACTGCTCTGTGGGCTGCATCAAATGCGGTATATGTGTGCGCAAGTGTCCGGAAAACTGCATTGAACTTATCAACGGTATTCCTGCGGTTGACTATGCTAAGTGCACAAGCTGCGGTGAATGCATAAAGGCTTGCCCTGACAAGGTTCTGGATTTGGTTCAGAATGTTGTGGGAAATACCAGACAGGCTTAGCCCCGATTGTAAGGGCAGCGGCTGTCTTTAAGGAAATGTCATGTTGGTGATGAGCCGGCATGGCATTTTTTTTTATGCCGCTGTGCCGTAAGGCATGGAGCGGGAGGTGCCCGCGGAACCCTGGAAAGCGGGGACTGGGGTGCGGTGTCCGGCCGGTTGGAGCTGATTGTGATTTGTCCTTGGTGCAGCCGGCTCCTTGAAAAAAAAATTCTTTTGTGTAATATTGTTTCCATGAAGCGGAATATTTGTATTACAGTCTCTCCTGAAAAAGAAAAGGATGCGCGTTTTATCCGGAATAAGTTGTGCGAGGCTCTTGCGGCTGAGGGAATAAGTCCTGACGGCGAAACGGAATTTGTGTTTGAGAAGAAATCTGTTGATGCCCGGCATGGTAGGGTCAAGCTGCTGCTGCGCTATACCGCGTACATTGGGGAAAAGCCTGAGTCCTTTGAAAGTTTTATTCCCTGCTGGAAAAAGGCGTCGGGTGAAAAGACTGTTGTGATTGTGGGCTCGGGGCCTGCGGGGCTTTTTGGTGCGCTTACGCTTCTGGAGCACGGAATAAAGCCTGTGGTGATTGAACGTGGTAATCCGACGGGAGCCCGTAAGCGGGACATTGCGGCTATCAGTACACAGGGAATTGTTGACGGGGATTCCAATTATTGTTTTGGCGAAGGCGGGGCTGGTACTTTTAGTGACGGCAAGCTTTATACACGCAGCAACAAACGCGGCGACATTCCTCAGGTGCTGAGGCTCTTTGCGTATTTTGGTGCGGATAAAAAAATCCTGACAGACGCTCATCCTCACATTGGTACAGACAAGCTTCCTGCTGTCATCAATGCGATGCGTGATAAAATTGTAGAGCTTGGGGGTGATGTTCTCTTTAACCGGAGACGCTGCGGTTTTGTGACTGAGGGACAGGGGAGCTCTCTTGCGCTTAGGGGTGTGCACGTGGTGGAAACTTTGACCGGGGCGGAATCTGTTGTGG
>CAMNHD010000105.1 GCA_946538875.1 uncultured Treponema sp. | reverse complement strand
AGAAGCCCCGTTGCAGTGTCAGAAGACTCGTCTCTCTCGCGTTCCATAAGAGACACCATCTGCTTGATCTTGGTCTTTGAATAAAGAGACTTGTCGTCCGCAATACGTGGCATCACATCATCCTGAATGACAGAAAGCATCTTGAGCGCCCTCTCAGGAAGATTGTTCTCCGGCTGCAGAACCGCCGCGCTGAAGCACACAAGTCCATTCGCCCTGACAGTGGAATAACCGCCGCCCACATAGTTTGTCTGCGGAATCATAAGGGACTTTTCCGCCACCAGCGACTTCTTGTAAATACCGTCAGGCTCAGCCATCAAAGCGCAAAGATAGTCCGCCGCATAAGTATCTTCTATATTATAATCAGTGTCAGGTCCCCTAAAGTAGATGTCTATCTCGGCAATCTGCGGTGACATCTTGTCAAAAGGCATCACAACAAGCTCTGGCTTTTCAAAAGGCTCAGTATCCTGCTGCGCACCGGGAGATTCCGGGCTATAACCGTTGTTGCTCCAGGTACCATAAATCCTGTTGACCATTTCGTAAGTCTTCTGAACATCCAAATCACCGCCCACAAACAGCGCCGCGTTGGAAGGAATATAGAACCTGCGCTGAATGTCACGCAGCTGGGCAACAGTCGCATTCCTTACCACAGGAAAAGAACCGCTTGCATCCACACGGTAAGGAGCATCCTTAAAGAGTCTGTTCAAAATCCAATTGGAGTAGACAGTTCCCTCGTCTCCGGCATAGCCTTCAATCTCCGCAAGCACAACCTTCTTTTCATTCTCAAGTTCCTTTTCGTCCATCAAAGGAGTACGGATAGCAGCATTCCAGAAAGCAAGCCCGTTTTCCAGCTGGGAAACAGGGACAGTCACAAAATAATTGACCCGGTCAGTGCCTGTCGTGCCGTTCCATTCAGCAACACCCATGTCTGAAAGAGCCCGCTGGACAGCCGCCGCATTGGGATAAAGTTCATTTCCCTTGAACATCATGTGCTCGTACAGATGGAACAAACCCGCAGTCTCAGGGGTCTGGTCAACAGCACCAGTACGCACGGCAATCTCGATATACGCAAGAGGCACCGAATGGTTCTCCGCAACAAACAGGGTAAGTCCGTTATCAAGCGTAAACTGATGCAGATTTTTGACCGAAGTCTTGGCGGCAAAAACCGCAGCCACAGCAAATAACGAAACAACGACCAAAGCAGCAAAGCGCCTGTATCTTCTCATTTTTAACTCCTATAAAAAGTCAATCAAAAAGTATCAACTTTCATGAAAATCCATTTTTACAAAAAATGATTTTCGTAATCAACTTTTTGCTTTGTATTCTTATGTCACACCTTGAACTGGTCAATCTGCATACCAATAGAGTGTATAGACTGCTTCATCTTTTCAGAAATCTCATTGAGCGCAACCCCGGTCTCATTGATTTTACG
The DNA here is from genome assembly GCA_946538875.1 of uncultured Treponema sp. The sequence continues at coordinate 4,773 of CAMNHD010000105.1, read as the reverse complement.
GGCCCCCACACTCATTTCCTCCATACTGCTTTTCATAACACCAGTCGCATCCTGAAGGTTACGCACCTCATCAAGAATAGCCTTGTTACCCTCGGACATTTCATGGGAAGCAGTACGGACTTCCATAGTGCTGTCATTCATAGTATGAAGTGCTGCACTAATCTGCCTGGAACCCTCATTCTGCTCTTCCATAGCAGCCTTAATCTGCCGCACAAGCTCGTCAGTCTCGGAAATTTCCTCAATCACAGTAAGGAATGCCTTGCTGGAATTCTCAGAAGCGTCAACCACAGCATTGATAGATTCCTTTATGCTGTTAAGCTGGTCACCAATCGTCTTGGACTGAGCGGAAGAAGTTTCAGACAGTTTCCTGATTTCGTCAGCAACAACAGAAAATCCCTTGCCAGCCTCCCCGGCATGAGCCGCCTCAATCGCAGCATTCATGGCAAGAAGATTAGTCTGCTCTGCAATAGCCGAAATCGCAGTGTTGGCTTCCTGAAGAGTGTCGCTCTGACTCTTTATCATCTCAATCTTATCGTTGACATCAAGCTGCAGCTGAGAACCCGTCTGGGCATTTTCCGCCAGATGATTAAATGAAGAAGCCATCTTGTCCACAGACTTGTTGACGGAAGTGATGTTTCCAATCATCTGCTCAACCGCCGCCGAAGCCTGGGACACACCAGTACTCTGTTTTTCAATCATGTGTTCAAGCGACTCAATATTCGAGGCAATCTCGTTGACCGCCCCAGCCGTCTGCGCAACAGAAGAAGACTGGTTTGTAATCTGGGAATGCATTGACTGAATGTTCGCAAGAATCTCCGTGATGGAAGAAGAAGTGTCCTCTGTACTTGCAGCAAGATCCTGCCCCGCAACCCCAAGATTGTCACGGCTGAGCTTAACATCCGTAACAATATCATGCAGCTTTGCAGTAAAAGTATTAAATCCTTCAACAACATCGCCAATCTCATCATGCGAAGACACCTTGATACGCTTGGTAAGGTCAGCATTGCCGCTTGCAATCTCAGTAATCGACATCTTGACATTTCCTAAAGGCTTAATCAGAAGCGACACAACCGCAAAGCATAGGCCCGCACCCACAATCAGCGCGACAAGGATAATCGCCGCAACAATAAGCTTAAGCTGCTCAAGGCCGCCAAAGTAGTCATTGTAAGGAGCCGCACACAAAACCGCCCAGGTACAGTTGTCACCCACAGGCCTGTATGCACATGACATGCCCATGTGTGTAAAAGGATCCACAAAGTACCCGCCCCCAGTTTCTCCATGCACAACTCTCATAATAAGCTTTCCAAACTCAGAGTTCAGGTCAAGGTCCCCCACATCGTCACCACGGTGACTGTCACCCTTGCTCGCACCGCGCACATCACCGATAGTCGTTCCGTTAGCCATGTTGATGATTCCAGGATGAGACCCTTTGCCGATAACAATACTCTGAACAATCTGAGTAATCCAGTCACCCTTGAGAACAGAGAAAAGTACCCCGCACACCTGCCTGTCAGGACCAAAGACAGGAACCGCATACGTCATCAGCATATCGCCCTTTTCATCTGGTTTTGGGTCAGTGACAAAATTACGCCCCGCCCTGGCCTCCTTAAAAAAGCCCTCATCAGACAGATTGCTTAACCGGCCGCCCCGCTCCAAAAGATTTCCCTGAGCGTCGACAAAAGACAATTTTTCGTACTTTTCAGAATAACCGGCTGAAATCCCCTGGAGAATCCGATTCTTCTGTTCAAGGGAAGTCCCTCCATCAGTAAAAATCTCCATCTTGGAAATAGTCTGCAGAATCCCGAATTCCATCGCGTTTTTATCGTACACTTCCTGAGCCGCACTATCAGCCACAGTAGTCAATGTAGTCGTCACAGTTTCCTGAAGAATAGCCCTGGCACGTGTAAATACAATGCCAGCAACACCCACAGTTATCACAACCACAATCGCAAGCATCAAAACCAGCAGTTTAGTTTTTAGGCTCTTCATTGAAAACTCCTTAATTCTTTGCCAAATCTTAATATTATCTAATCACTTCATTATATTCCTTCGGCTTTTTACTGTCAATTTTTAATTGAATTCAACAGGCCCCCGTCCAGTACAAGTCTTCCTATCTTACGGGCGTATCCCTTCCTTCGGTCGGGCCGGGCTTTGCGCGCTTCCGGCAGCATCGCTGCCTCCATACCTGCTGCGCAGGTACTAAAGGCGCTCCAATCCCTTACGCATTTTGGGACCAGGCAAAGTCAAAAGGTTTCCGGCCACATAGGCATCCGCACCGGATCTTAAGGCCTGAGCACCCTGGTCTGAAAATTTGATACGGCCGGCGGCAAAGCGAAGCTGTAAATCTGGATTTACAAAGCGGAACAATGCCAGGGTGCGGTAGAAATCTTCTTCGCTAAGAGGCGGCATCGACTCAAAGGGAGTACCCTTGACCGCTGTCAGAATGTTCACGGGAATGGATTCAGGTTTTACTTCACGCCAGACAAATGCCATGTCGATTCTATCGGTAATACTTTCCCCCATTCCGATTATTCCACCAGAACAGAGCTCAAGACCTGCCTTACGGATATTCCGGATAACAGAAAGTTTCTGTTCATAAGTATGGCTTGAGCATACCTGGGGAAAGTAACTCCTGCTTGTCTCAAGATTGTGATGAACACGGTGAACTCCGGCTTCTTTCAAGGCGGCAAGCTGCTCAGCATCCAACATTCCCATTGAGGCACAGACTTTCATTTTTCCGCATGACTTCTGCCTTATCAGACGCACAATTTCAAGCGCTGTCTCAAAATCCTTACCGCAGAGAACCCGTCCAGAAGTGATTATGCATATACGGTCAACACCGGCAGCAAGAGCCTCCTGCATTTTTACGAGCGCACCTTCAGGAGAAATCATCCCCTTCACTCCGCAGCCTGTATTCCAAAACCGTGACTGGGCGCAGTACCGGCAGTTTTCGCTGCACTGCCCCTGCCTTGCATTTATCAGGGTACAGACATCCACTACCCCAGAGCCGCAAGTGGATGCAATTTTTCCAGCCGCCGCCTTCAGTTCCTCAAGATGAGGCCACAAGTATACAGCCTGAGCCTCCTCCCTGTCTATGCGATAGTTTTCTTCTATTATATTTCTTACAATTTGATTCAAGTCAATCTGCATGAGGCCTCCTGTTGGCAACAGCCTTGCGCACTTCCTCTGCCCTTACGAGCATCACAGAAAAAAGCGTCTCCAGCGCATGGAACATCAGGGCAGTTTTTCTTACAAGACCTCTACGGCTTCCACGGCTGGTCCTGGCCTTTACCGCACACTGAATCTGCTGCCACTGCGCAAATACCTGCGGTATAAAGTTCACTGCAAGCCCCACCACAAACGGCAGATGCAGAGCCTCCTGAATCTGGAGCATACTTGTTGTTTCAAAGACAGTCTGGGCGGCTAAGGCTGTAATAAAAAAGCGCAGAGTGTACAAAACTCCATAGGCAAGACCGTTCCACGGATTTCCTATCATCTTGAATACTGTAAGCAGAAAGCCTATCACAAAGACAAACCTCAGCTGCACAAGGCCCTTCCATCTGGCACCGGAAGCAAAAAAGCAGGCAACGCTGAACAGAAGACACACAAGAGTTCTGACTATAATTCCTGGAGTCAGGACGTCCTGCACAGTCTCAGGATTTTTTCCCGCAAACACGGCAATGCTGAACACAATGTACAGGACTAGTTTTACCCCGGCGTTCATCCTGTGCATGGGAGAGCTTCCCTTGCGGTAAGAAAACAGGCTCAGTTCCATACAAGATCACCAAGGCTTCTGTAAGAGTTCAATGGATTCCTGATTCCATAGTTTTCAAGAGCCTGTTCAAGTCCCTCAGCCGGAGTTCCGTCAAAACGTATGCGTCCTTTGTCAAGAATCACCATGCGGTCAGCAAGAGCCAGTATTTTTTCTATCTCATGGGTAAGCACAATGACAGTCTTTCCCTGTTCCTTAAGAGTGCGCATTATTCCCACAACCTGCCTTACCCCAGGCCAGTCAAGATTTGCAAAAGGTTCGTCAAACAGAATCAGTCCGCGCCCCATTGCAAGAATGCCTGCAACCGCAAGCCGTCTCTTTTCGCCGCCGCTCATCGTCCGGGAGTTCAAATCCTTTTTTTCAAGCAGTCCCACCTGAGACAGAGCAGACTCAACAAGCGGTGCCCTTTCACTTTTTTTTACGCCCAGATTCTTAACACCAAAGAGAACATCTTCCCATGGAGTTTCACCCAATATCTGGGCATCTGCATCCTGGAACACAAGCCCTGCCTCAATGCCATCCGCAAGAGTCAAAGTCCCGGATGTAGGTTCATCAAGCCCTGCAATAAGCGACATAAGCACACTCTTGCCGGAACCGTTGGAGCCTGCAACCACAACAAAGTCACCACGGTTGACCACAAGCGAGACATCATCAAGAGCCTTGACACCACCGGAAAAACTCCGGCTGACATTTTTTATTTCCAAGACAGACTGCATCATAACCGCCTTAGTGGGTGTAATTGTAGATAACAGGGCGGAACTTTTTTACAAGCAGCACCATCAGGACAAGTTTTATGCAGTTCCCCGGAATAAACGGAAGCACATACGAAGCAAGCGCCTTGGAAAGACCAAGCTTCATTACAATCATGCCGCCGCTTACTCCGCAGACAAAAGCCGTCACTGTTGCAAGCAAAGCCGCAAGCGTAATCAAAACCCACTGAGATACCTTTGAGTGCTCCTTATTTTGTGGAAGGAACAGCCGCAGGAAGAGTCCTCCGGCAA
>CAMNHD010000104.1 GCA_946538875.1 uncultured Treponema sp. | reverse complement strand
AGCCGTGTCCGCCATGCAAGCCATGCGAAGACACACTCAGACTGCCTGTCCTGCTCAAGGCCGGAAACAATGTCTCCACTGACGACATCATGCCTGCCGGAACAAAGGTTCTGCCATTCCGCTCCAATATTCCTGAAATCAGCAAATTCACTTATGAGCGCCTGGATGCCGACTTCTACAAAAAGGCTGCCGAAATCAATTTCAGCGGGTGCTTTGTTGTGGGTGCGGAGAACTTTGGCCAGGGCTCTTCCCGCGAACATGCAGCCCTTGGACCTATGTACCTTGGAGTGCGCGCTGTAATCACCAAGAGCTTTGCCAGAATCCACAAGGCAAACCTCGTGAACTACGGCATTATCCCTGTGACTTTTGCGGATCCTGCGGACTATGACAAGATTTCTGCGGGTGACACTCTTGAGATGAGCGGGATCTTCTCCAGCCTCAAGGAAGCAAAGCCGTTCAACATCAAGCTTATTGGTGCCGACGGAAAGGAAAAGGCCGTAATCCAGGGTGTGAACGACCTGTCCGAGCGCAGCAGGAACATTCTTCTTGCAGGCGGACTGGCTGTATACACACGCAACGGCGGTCAGTGATAATTCCATGCAATATAAGTCTTTATTCCGAGTTATTGAACACTCCGGGCAATAAGGACTTTTGAGACACCTGATCCCCTGAAAAGCATAAAGGTTTGTGTTTTTCGGGGGGATTATTCTTTTTTTTCCTAAAAATACTTTAAAACCATTTGCTTTTTACTGAATTGTGATTTATAATAAAATGTAAGAAGATTGTTTTCAGGCTGGGTTTCCGGTCAAAAGAGTTACAAGGCGGAATTTGCAAATGGACATCAATATTCACAACATAATGGAAGAACAGGTTATAAGTCGTGTGAACGAGCTTTATGAACAGGTGACCAGAAAAGGATCGTCCTGGCTGACTTGTGACTGTGATAACTGCCGCTTGGACACTATCTGCTATGTTCTGAACCGTATTTTACCACGCTATGTTGTGAGCGGACGGGGTATTACCCACAATGCCGCTGTTCTGGGAGACATTCAGCTTTCTGCAGACATTGACCGTCTTGCCCTTGAGGGTATGAGGCTTGTAAGCACTGCAAAGCGCCCCTATCACAAATACGGACGCCTTAATGCCGCAACCAGTCCCAATTCCGTGACTTCCACACCTGTTTTCAACTTTCCTACATTTATAGGCAATGTATATGACGGCTCCACATTTGAACCTTTGGCCGGGGCACAGATTCTACTTAAGGAAGGCGGAACTGTCGCAAGCATGATGGACTCCAGCTGGCTTAATCCCTGCAGGACTTTTGCCCAGACCCACGGAAGCTATAGTTTCTGGGTTGCTCCTGAGGTAGCAGACCACGACAAGGAAAACAAGGAGTTTAATTTTACTCTTGAAATTACTGCGGACGGTTACGATTCTGTCACTTATACATTCACTGTGCCGCTTGTGAGCGAAACAACTGACCGGCGTGAACTTAATTCCACGTACAGCCTTAAGGTTCAGGATCTCTTTTTGTTCCGCTCGGACATCATCAACGAACTGGAATAGGCCGTATTGAGCTTACTTGTGCCTTGATTCGATGACCGTCATTGAATTCTTGACGGTCGCAATGTGGTCAAGCACCTGCTTTTCCTCTGCCTTGTATTCTTCCTGCCACTCCTGGTATTTATGCTCCTTCATTTTCTCAAGTGCCTTTACTTTCTGCATGGCAAGACGGACCACTTCCCTTTTTTCTTCTGCCTGTATCTCAAGGACTGCCAGTTGGTCCAGACATTCCTCCTTCTGCTGATCCAGCAGTATAAAGTAATGCTGACTGTTGGAGGCAAAGATAAAATCTTTTGTATCGGACATCTGATGAGATACACGGAGACGGTTCTGAGCAATCTTCTCTAGATTCTGGTTTACTGCGGCAATTTTTGCATTCACCTTGCCCAATTCAAGTTCAGCCTGCTCTTTTTCAAAGATTCTGAGATTGAGTATCTTCTGCAGGCTGAATGAAAAGCGCTTCATGATTACGCTCCCTTATTTTGCAAGGATGTCAAGCTGTTTACGCACCGCTGCAGGTGATTCAGAGTACTCTTCCTTGGGAATTTCTATGCCGCTTAGCTCACTGAGGGCATTCAGGGTGTCTTCCATGGTGATATGCTCATATTCTTCCTGGCAGAGGAATTCTTCTATGGCCTGGTGCTTGTCTATGGCTTCGTCCACCTCAGGTGAATTTCCCTTCTGATAAACGCCGGCTAGAATCATATCTTCCTGACGGGCATAATCTGCCATCCACTTCTTTACCTTCTGCATGGCTTTCTGGGTGAGGGGGCCGGTAACCCGCTTGCTGTTACGGCTTATACTTCCGGCAACATCGATTGCTGGATAGTGCTGACGTTCGGCAAGTCCACGGGACAGGTAGATGTGGCCGTCCAGAGTACCACGGACTGTATCAGTGATGGGTTCCTTAAAATCGTCACCTTCAACAAGGACATTGTAGATGGCTGTGATTGTTCCTTTTTCGTTTGTACCGGTACGCTCAAGCAGACGCGGCAGCATTGTGAACACTGACGGCGGATAACCGTGGTTGATCGGAAGCTCACCGGTTGAAGTCCCTATGTCTCTCTGCGCGATTGCAAAACGGGTAAGGTTATCGAACATCATCATCACATTCTTTCCCTTATCACGGAAATATTCTGCGATGGCGGTGGCGACAAAGGCTGCACGCATACGGGCAATAGCCGGGCGGTCACTTGTGGCTACTATGATGACGGACCTCTTCAAGCCTTCCGGGCCAAGGTCACCTTCTATGAATTCACGAACCTCTTTTCCACGCTCACCGATCAGGGCAATCACGTTGATGTCAGCATTTGTGTTTCTTGCAATAACAGAAAGGAGAGTACTTTTTCCAACGCCTGAACCCGCAAAGATTCCTACGCGCTGTCCCATACCCAGTGTCAAAAGCGAGTCAATTGCGCGGACACCTGTTGCCACACGCTTGGAAATCAAAGGCTTTTTCATTGGATCGGGAGCGGTCTCCAGCACTGGGTAATACTCGTCTGCCTCCACGTCTCCCTTTCCGTCCATAGGGCGGCCTGTTGCATCTATGACGCGGCCCAGAAGCTTATCCCCCACCGGAACTTCCAGGACATGACCGCTCGCTATGACTTCTGCGCCGATTTCTATGCCATTTGTGTCGCCATAGGGCATAAGCCGCACAATCTTATCCTCCAGACCGACGACTTCCGCCATGAGACGCTCGTTTGTACTTGGTATCTGAATGGTACAGACTTCACCTATGACACATCGGGGCCCAAGGCTTTCCACCATAAGCCCCTTTACTGCGGTTACAGAACCTGTATATTTGATTGTGTCAGTATTTTCCACTGCATGAATGTATTTTTCAAAAAATGATTCCATTTCCCCACCCTCATTTATTTGAAACTATGTTCCGCCGCCCTGATGCGTACATTGAGCTGGCATTGTATAAAAAAAGCCGCTTGCCCGGAACGCTTTCCAAACAAGCGGCGTTTGATTATAAGTCCGGATTTATTACGTCTGACTTTGATACAGTCTTGATAGGAGAAATCTCAAGAATCTTAGTCTCAAGCTCTCCAAGCTGACTGGCAATACGTGCATCGATTGCGCCGAAGTCTGTCTCCACGATACAGCCGCCCCGGTCCACGGAAGAATCCTCCACCACGGAGATATTCTTGATATTCTCGACCTGTGAGATAAAGTCGCGGACATGTTCTGTAGTGAGCTTGACATCAGCCAGATTTACACGGAGGGTTACGTCACCACGGCCCTTTACCTTCTTGAGTGCCTGCACGACATTTGCCATGATGACACTCTTCTGGTTTTCACTCATAATCTTTACAACCTTTCGGGTCATAAGAAGCACAAGGTCCACAATCTGCTGCTCAGTTCCGTCAAGGATTTCCTGTCTCTTGTCCTGAACAGAGTCGATTATCTTGTGAAGACGTTCAACCAGACGGTCGGATTCCGCACTGCCTACCTGATAGCCTTCGTCATGTCCCTTTGCAAAACCGTCTTTCTGGGCCATGTCAAAGATATGCTGCTCTTCATCGTGGGCATGACGGATTATATCCTCCGCTTCTGCCTTTGCCTTGGAAACAACATCACTTGCATTGTTCTCGGCGGTGTTCTTTATTACTGCAGCCTGGTCACTCTGCTTCTTTACTTCATTGAAGGCAACATTCTCAGCGTCCTTTATGATTTTGTCAGCCTGGGCCTGGGCCTGGGCAATCATCTGATTTTTCTCAAGCTCCCACTGCTTTTTGAAGGCTTCTGCCTCACGGCGCAAATCATCGGCGGTAGGACCTGTGTATTCAGGAACTTCTTCCTCGACTTCTTCAACCGGCGGTGCAAATTCCTTTGAAAGCTTGAGGATTACCTCACCGGATTTGTTATTTATCTGATTAGGTCTGAATACTGTCTGTGCCATATCTATCTCCATTCAATCAACGCGTAAAATTCTGTCCAAATGGGCAGACTATTACACGAATTCGTCTCCGTCACCACGGGCAATGACGATTTCACCAGCATCTTCAAGTCGGCGGATAACACTGACTATCTTCTGCTGAGATTCCTCAACATCCTTCAAGCGGACTGGACCCATGAGTTCCATGTCTTCCTTAAGCATACCGGAGGCACGCTTTGACATGTTGCGGAAAATCTTATCCTGTACTTCGGTATCGACAGACTTAAGGGCCTTTGCAAGCTCTCCGGTATCGACTTCACGCAGCACTTTCTGAATGGCACGGTCGTCCAGCATAACAATATCTTCGAAGACGAACATGCGCTTCTTGATTTCCTCTGCCAATTCCGGATCGTCTTCTTCCAGGTTTTCGATGATGGCCTTTTCAGAGGAACGGTCGACCAGGTTGAGGATTTCAACGATACTGTCGACACCACCTGCTGCGGTGTAATCTTCGCTGGAAAGCGTTGAAAGCTTCTTTTCAAGAACACGTTCAACTTCACGGAGAACATCAGGAGATGTACGGTCCATAGTTGCAAGACGCTTTGAAACTTCCGGCTGAATGTCGTCAGGAAGGTTCTGAAGAATTATAGCGGCCTTTGCCGGTTCCAGATATGCCAGAATCAATGCGATGGTCTGTGGATATTCCTGCTGGACAAAGTTCAGCAGGTGCGCAGGGTCTGTACGGCGGATAAAGTCGAACGGACGTACCTGGAGGCTGGATGTCAGACGGTTGATGATATCGATGGCCTTCTGGCTTCCCATTGATTTTTCCAAAAGCTCGCGGGCAAAGTCGATACCACCGGTGGTGATAAAGTTCTGTGCCTGCATCAGTTCCTGGAACTCTTCGAGTACCTGATCCTTGAAATCAGCATCAATTGTCTCAAGACGTGCGATTTCAAAAGTCAAGGTTTCAACCTCGTCCTCGCGGAGATGCTTCATTACTTCCGACGAAACATCACTTCCCAGAGCCACCAGGAATATAGCTGCCTTCTGGCGTCCTGTCAGGCTCTTATAATCTTTGGCTCCACCCTTCTTTTTTGGAGTATTGCCCTGTTTAAGCGGCTGTCTGTAGCTTGTCTGCTTTGCTTCTTCTGCCATATTGCACTACTCCTCCATAAGCCATGTACGGATAAGCATGGCGACATCTTCCGGATGTTCCTTTGCCATAGCAATGGCATTTTCCTGCAGTTCCGCACGTTTGCGCTCTTCCACGGACATGGTGACTTCCAGGCCCTGATCCTTTGCATCCCAAAGTGCTCTTTCTCTCTCTTCCTGCTGACGGCGCAGCTGTTCTTCCTCGCGGCGTCTGCGGCGGCGTTCGAGCTCCCTGGAAATAAGACGGAAGGCAATGAATACAATCAGCACAACTGCGATTCCAATAAGAACCATGAGCAGCGTATGCTTTGTTCTCTGTGACTTGATGAACCTTTCATCCTCTGCACGGAACTGATCCTTGCGGTCAAAAGGAACATTTGTGACGTAAACCTCGTCACCGCGCAGGCTGTCGTAACCTACGGCTCCACGTACCAGTTTTTCCACCTTGGCCATGATTTCGTCAGGGATAGGAACGTACTGGCGCTCGTATCCACCGCTTTCGCTCAGGCGGACCTTGTGGGTGTCAGGGTCGTAGAGAGGATAATTCCACTCACCGTCAATGTTGACGGAAATTGTGCGGCGTCCGGGAATCGGCTCCACAGTTTC
>CAMNHD010000103.1 GCA_946538875.1 uncultured Treponema sp. | reverse complement strand
AATACTTGACCCCGATACCGTCTGCAGTGTAGAACATCCAGTACAGTCCATCCGCATAGATTATCGAAGGATCATGCGTGAAAGTACTTCCGGAAATTGACCAGGCTGAGCGTGATGCGTCAACATCTGCTTCAGCAGCAGCAGAGGTTTCTGCCAGTGAGTTCTGGCAGCCAATCAAGAGCGAGGCAACAGCAGCAAGAATGCCAAGCCCTAAGGCACTACGATTTTTGCACATAGTTAAATCTCCTTACGATTTAGTATGGGTTAATAATAAACCGAGATTTTTAGATATGCAACAAATTTTTCCGTTTTTACATACTATTTCAAGTTTACACGCGTTTATTTTACCAATTCAGCTCCAAGCTGCTCAAGCCAGGAATAAAATATGGTATTATAGACATTTACATCAAGCTTTGTATTATCGCAGGAAAAATACCGTGGATAATGAATCCTGTGCATAAAGTTTATATCACTTTCAAAATCTGATTCTGTATCAACTTTTATTGATTTTATAACCAGTGGCCCATAGGCGGCTTTCAGAGTATTTTCAAGCCTTATGAGGGAGTCTTTTTCAGCAGGCAGACTGTAGTTCACCGCTATAAAGGACGGAACGTTTCTGTCATACCAGGCAAAGTGGTCCCCTGGTGAACAAAGATAATTCTTTACCGCAAGCAAAAAGTCAGTGATTCCGGCATCTTCCGGCGCAGGCCCAAGCAGCCCAAGCGCACACAGCATGGAAAGATATTCCGTCTTCTTTTTTTCAGTCTCAGTTTCCGGCCAAAGAGCTTCACTGGGAACTGTCTGCTCAATATAGCTGAATCCGCTGACAAAATTTTTGCCCTCAATGCTGACAGGAGCTTTTAGTCCGGGCAAAAGAGTTTCTGTCACGGCTTTGTCAAAGTTTCCGCAGAACTTACGGCTTATGCTGTTCACCAGATTGTTTCCGGCGGGGTTGCTCAGCGCACGGCAGTCAGGGCAGGAATGACGCTCCAGGTAAAGCAGGAATTTCTTCCCGGAAGAAACCGCACTCCACAAGTCCGTTACAGAAGAGTAAACTTCACTGGATTCAAGGGCAAGCGTATTCTCTCCAGTATTGGAAAAGTATCTTGAGGCAAAGGAAGCGACTTTCTCGCTTGTCTCCAGGTCATAGGCCCCTGCAGCGGAAGCGCGGAGTTTTCCGTCAACAAAGGCCAGAAGCCTTGCCGCAGTCAGTTCATGTCCGTCGGACGACCCCAGTTTTCTGAGCATTGCCTCCCTACGTTCATCACTCCCCTGGGCAGAAGAATCATTATACGAGTAAATCCTGCAGTGCGAGAGCGACACCCACTTTTCAAGAGCAGGCCTGACTTTTTCGCAGGTGCCGCAGTCCTTTTCCCAAAAGAAAAGAAGCATGTCCTTTTTTTCACCGAAGGTCTCGGAATCTCCGGAACCGCTTCCCACAACACTTTCAAGATAAGAAAGATCCACTTCCTCCAATTGTCCGGAAAATGAATACTCCAGTTCAGCAAGGCTTGCCCCTTGTGCAGAGCCGGCATTTTTTTCCGCACAGCCGGAAAGAACCGCCAAAGACAGAATCAGTGCAAAGTACACAGCATAAGCAAAGGGACCAAGAACGGACACAGGACATTTCTTCATACACAACCTCACAAGTTTACTTTACATTCCTCAGACATGCATTTATAATTTTATAGCATGAAACGTTTTTTCTTGACTACAGCAATTCTTGTTTTCGCGCTATCTTTTTTTGCTTCATGTAAAAAAATACAGGACGAAAGATTTTTGCGGGGAAACATTGTCCTTTCCGCGACAGGAAAATCTTACCCGATTGAATGCAGGATAAGTCCACAGGGACGGCTCCAGGTGAATCTTGAACAGTACTGCACGATACTGGATTTGCCTCACGAGATGTGCCACAGATGCGGACACACAGAAATCACAGTGGGCAAAGAACGCGTTGCAGTTTTGTGGGAAGCGCCCTATGTTGATTACCTGAACAGAACTGGATCCGTAAAGCTGAAGGAAAGAAGCATCTACAAGGAAGGCAAAGTCTTTACCTGCCCGGAGTTCCTGCAGAAGACCGGACTGGCAAAGGTAAAGGTCAGAGCGGAAAAGGCATGCGTCACGGTGACTTACAAAAAGTAAACGCATGACAACAGCCGCGGCAGAACTTACTCAATCGAATAAAGTTCCAGCGCCTCATCCTGAAAGTCACTGAAGCACAGGTATTTTCCGTCAGGACTCACATCAAGGCCTGTGGGCTGATTACCGCCTGGAATTGTCGTCACAATATGCATGTCGGCGGTGTCAATCACGCTTATCTTTCCGTCAACCGGGGAACGCTTGGTGTAATCCTGCCTGTTGTTCGGGCCACGGCTTGAGACAAAGAGCCAGCGGTTTCCGTAGATATCCACCGTATTGGGATTGTTGAACACTTTGACCTTGTAATCAACCGTAAAGGTCTTTAGGTCCAGCCGCATGACCGTAGCATGATACATGTCTGTGATGTAACCGTAAGTGCCTGAATCATCCACGACTATGTGCCTCATCGCAGCCTTGTCCACACTCACAAAGGCAAGACGCTTTCCTTCGTCAGTTGAAAACTTTTCTATCAGGCCTCCCTCGAACGAAAGCGAAATAATCGAATTTCCGGCATCAGTAAAAAAGAGTCCGCGTGGAGCCCTTCCAGTCCTGAGCCTGCGCAGAAGCTTTCCTGAACTGTAATCAAGAAGAGTCACGTCATCACTCAGCCAGTTGCTTACAGCAAGCATCTGTTTTTCCGGCGACCATGCGATAAATTTTGACCAATTGCCGTGAGTGTCAATCTCCCGCTTGTATTCAAAACCTGGATAGGAATACTCGTAGATTTTTCCTGTGGTCATCTGCGAGACAAAAAAAGCATTTTTCTCAGGAATAAAAAGACCTTCTGCAAAGCCGAGCTTTTTACTCTGCGGAGGATTCACTCTCTTGATGACTTTCTTTTCCTGCATGTCAAAGATATCAAAGCCTGTATCATCCAGGAGCGGCAGAACCACATACTTTGAATCAGGACTGAACAGCACCTGCTTGGGCTGACGTCCGCACTTGTACACACCAATTTTCCTGGCGACAGGAGCATTCCCCGCGGACACCTGTGCAGATGCAGTCATCGTTGAAAAGGCTAGGAGCGCCGCAGCAGCAGCGTAGAGCAATGCACTATTTTTCATGGATTCCTCCTAACGGCTTATCATATAGGTACGTCCTGCAGCCATACCCCAATGTTCAAAGGCATATCCGTTTATCCATCCGGCTCCCTCCGCAAAGTGTGCCGCCTTGTCCTCTATCACATATGAAGCAAGTTCGGGAATTGCCTTCTGCACAGAATTCCACCATGCGTGTGAAATATAGTATTCCTGAATCTGAGAAAGCGGACGCTGCATAAGGTAAGCCATGAATTCATTTTTTACCAGATAGTCATCTGTAATATCATAGCCGAGTGAAGACTGACTCTTCCAGTACTGCACAAGGAAGTCCCGTGACTTTGGATCAAAGCGCTCAAAGCATTCCGCAATGTAATCCCTGAAAGCGCTGTCGCTAAAATAGATTCCATGCCAGGTCTCATGTGCCATGAGCTGATACCTCTGATCCATAGATGACTGTCTGCACATTGAAAGAACCGCTCCAAGCCCCGGTGAATAAGTTCCGTCGGCATTGTCAATGAGAACCCCATTGTGTACCAGAATGCGGCATAGTTCAAGTTCGCTCTTGTTGAGAGTAAAGTTCTGGTTGTGAGCATTGCTGTAGAATCTTGCAAGATCCACAGCCTTGTAATCATGGGCATTGTAACCGTGATTCTTGAGAATAAAGGAATCGCTTACAAACGTATCCTTGTAGCCGGCCTTTTCCACAAAGTAGGCAATGCGCGTAAAGAACTGGTCCTGTGTGGCAAAGTCAGCAAAGTCAATCATAAGCACATGGGGAAAAGTCTCCCATGCAAATATCTCAAGGTCCTTTCTGCGCCAGTGCTCCTTTGGCCAGGCGTAAATCATGCCAAGGTCGGTCACAAATGGAGAAAGAGGCTCAAGGTTTTCCACCCCGAACATAGCTCCGGTAACCTGCTCACCGTTCTCTGTAAAAACCATCGGTGTAAGTTTCTGCTTAAAGCCGTGAGTCTGGAGTGTTACCGTTGACGCTGACTTCTGGCGTCTTATGCGGATATTCTCTCCTCCGTAAGAAAGGCGGACGCTCACCTGATTGTCGATTGTACCGATGTCATCAAGCGGAGCAAGGAAAAGTGAAATCTTTGCAAAGACTGACTCTGTGTTGACATCTCCAAAAGTCTGTGCAGCAGATGAATAGTCAGTGATTTTTTCACCAAGTTTTATCCTTCCGCCCAAGGCACCAAAGGCAAGCACAGGAGATTCCCCCGTATAGTCATATCCGATTCTGGCCTGAACTACCTGCACGGAACTAAGATGATACTTTACAGTGCCATGAGTGTAGAAACCGACCGGTATAGGTCTGTCCTTAAGAAGACAAAGAGAAATTGTCAGAGGTCTTGACTCGTCCTTAGGGACTTCAACAGTCGCAGTCTCATTGTTCTCGAACGGCTTTTTCAAACGCCCGTCTTCCTTAAGATCATCGGAATATAAAAAGCCTAAGGAAAAACTGCCGTCATTCTCGTCAAAGATAAGATTCTCGTCGCGCTGAAAAACCACCTGCAGAGCCGCACCCGTATTGCGTGAAGCCTGATTTGTCAAGTGAGCTCTCTGATTCTGGGAAAAAGAAAAGAACATATAGGGAGACGCCTCAGGAGTTTTGATTTTCCCCCGTCTTGCCGAAAAGTTCAAGGCAAAGAAGGGTTCCCCCGCCATGGTAACAGTCGAAATGGAATTACGGATCACATAGGAGCTGTAGACACCCACGCCAACAATCATAACCGTAACAATCAGCACCAGCATAGTGACAATTTTTTTATTCATCCCCGCACCTTTCCACACTTAAAAAATTCAATTATAATCGTTTCCATGAAAACTTTGATTCCGCACAAAGACGCACTCGCCTCCCTGACTAATGCCGCACGCACTTTCATAAGCAGCTACAACAAGAATATCTCCGCGAATGGAGGTGACCGCACCAAATTTGCAATCCCGGCATTTCCCCTCTGGGCATTCGCCCAAGACTTTCCTGAAAAAATTATCCGGATCAGCATACAGGGCCCCATGCTGGAAGAAAAAGCCTTCTACTTTCCCCTCTATATTCAGACAGATATGAAAGTCATTGAGCAAAAAATAATCTTTGCGCGTATTCCTGATGCCAGACCGGAAGAAGTCCCTCTTGAGCAGGCACTGAAGACAATGCCGGAAATCTTCCCGCTTGGACAGAGAGTTTTCCGCACCGCCGATGTTCTGCTGGAGCGCAACGGCTGGCAGGTTTACAATGAGCGGTGGTTCAAACTTACTAATTCTGATTAGTGCCCTGGATAACCTTTTCGCCGCGGTCCATTGCAACAAGTCCGCTCTTCAAGAGCTCAAGGATTCCGTATGGCTCAAGCAGACGAATGAGTGAAGAGATTTTGTCTTCGCTTCCGGTTGCCTCCACAATAAGGCTGTTCTCTGAAACATCCACAATGTGCGCACGGAAGATGCTGCATGTCTCGATGATGATTGCACGCTTTTCCCCACTGGCCTTTACCTTGATCAATGCAGTTTCACGCTGAGTAGTTTCTCCAGGAAGACAGTGCTCTATGCTTATGACTTCCACAAGCTTGGACAGCTGCTTTTCAATCTGCTCAAGGATGTACTCGTCACCGCGCACAACAATTGTCATACGGCTGCGTGTTGGCTCAGAAGTCTCGCAGACAGTAAGAGAGTCGATGTTGTAGCCACGGCGGCTGAACAGTCCCGAGACACGGCTCAGAACACCAGCATGGTTTTCAACCAAAACAGACAATACGTATTTTCCTTCCATAACAAAACCTCCTTCAGGTCACATTTGAATTATATCTAAAAACAAGCAAGGCAAGCGCAAAAGCAAGTGACTCTGCATCCTGCCACAGTCTTGGTGGACTCAAGTTCCAGCGCGGCTCTCCGCATACACACCAAGGAGCCTTACATCCTCGGTAAACTCTCCCAGCGCTGTCTTGACTTCCTGCGCATAGGCATAGACATCGCCCTGGACATTTCCAAGTTCAGCGTCAGCATAGAACCAGTAGTTCCACGGCTGACCTTCAAGCGGGCGGCTTTCCAGACGGGTAAGGTTTATCCTGAATT
>CAMNHD010000102.1 GCA_946538875.1 uncultured Treponema sp. | reverse complement strand
TACGGCGGAAAGTACCAGGGTACCCCTGAAGCCGGTATGGCCGCAAAGATTCCAGTTCTTTCTCCAAAGGAGACAAGCACTGTAAGCCTTATGACCTACGGTTTTGACGCACGTATTTCACAATGGTCTGCATGGCATGGTGCACAGGTAGCGGTTCTGTCTTCACTTGCAAAGATAGCATGTCTTGGCGGACGCACTGACACATGCCGTCTTAGCTTCCAGGAATTCTTTGGACGCGCTGTTGACGAAAAGTCCTGGGGCTATCCTGCAGCCGCATTGCTTGGCGCACTTGATGCACAGAAAGCCATGGGTACGGGAAGTATCGGCGGTAAGGACAGCATGAGCGGTACCTTTGAAAACTTGAACGTGCCTCACACGCTGGTAAGTTTTGCCGTGAACACTGACGACGTGAAGAACGTGACCAGCGGTTCATTCAAAAAGGCCGGAAGCGGAATATACCTGGTAAGCGTCCCTTATACAGAAGCGCTTGCCCCAGACTTCGAGACATTCACGCAGAACACGGCTGTTCTTTACAAACTGAACGCGGAAGGCAAAATCAGCGCGATGTACCCGGTAAGCGCCGGCGGTATTGCGGAAGCCGTAAGCAAGATGTCTCTTGGAAACAGAATCGGAGCCAGCATCCGTATGGTCAGCCAGAGTGCCACAGCCGCAGAACTTGACGGCTATGAGGTGAGTGCACGCGACCTCTTTACTCCGCAGTACGGTTCAATCCTTGTGGAAAGCGACATGGACCTTGAAGCCTGCGCTGAATTTACGGAAGGGACTGTGCAGAAAATAGGAGAGACTGTGGCCGAGCCTGTGGTGAATGTGTTCGGTACAACAATCACTCTGGACGAGATAAACTCTACATGGGAAGAAAAACTTTCCAAGGTGTTCCCTCCGGTAAGCGGTGCAAAGGAACAGGACCCTCTGCCGAAATTTGCATTGGATGAACATCCGTCGCTGGCCGAAGCCCGCAGGAACTTTACCGTAAAGACCGGCACTGCACGTCCGCGCGTGATAATTCCTGTGTTCCCGGGAACCAACTGTGAGTACGACATGGCACGTGCATTCAACCTGAACGGTGCTGAGACCAAGATTCTTGTGTTCAGGAACCGCACCCAGGAAGAACTTGCGGCAAGTCTTGAGGCATTCAAGAAAGAGATAGATGCAAGCCAGATTGTTGCCTTTGCAGGTGGATTCAGTTCTGGCGACGAACCGGACGGAAGCGGAAAGTTCATTGCAAACGTAATCCGTGCGCCAAGCATTGCAGACTCCATCATGTCTCTGCTAAAGAAGCGTGACGGTCTGGTGCTCGGTATCTGCAACGGTTTCCAGGCTCTGATAAAGACAGGCCTTGTGCCCTACGGAGAAATCCGCGACATGAGCGATTCCACGCCGACACTTACCTACAACAAGATTGGCCGCCATATAAGCCGTGTGGTGCGCACCCGTATGGTAAGCGCGACTAGCCCATGGGCACTGAACCAGTCTGTTCTTGACGGACGCATCCATCTGATTCCGGTAAGCCACGGAGAAGGACGCATTGTAATCAGCCGCGAACTTGCGGAAAAGCTTTTTGCCAACGGACAGGTGTTCACACAGTATGTTGACGAACATGGAGTTCCTTCAATCAGCGAGCCGGACAACCCGAACGGAAGCCTCTTTGCCATTGAAGGTCTCACAAGTCCTGACGGTCACGTGCTTGGAAAGATGGGGCACAATGAACGCACCATGGGGAGCGACAAGAACGGAGCCAGCCTTGATCTTATCAAGAACATCGCAGGCAACCCGCTTACCAATCCTACGGAAAGTTCCTGCCAGAACATCTTTGCTGCAGGCGTGAGCTACTTTAACTGATACATAACAGCTCCGGTCCTGACGTCTGTTTGCGGCCGGAGCTAAAGTCTTTAACAATCGAGGTTCATAATGAAACGCACAAATAGATTCCTCCCAGCTGTAATGCTCTCTTTAGCAGTGCTTGGTGCTGCGGCTTTGTCTTCATGTTCCAAGGCTTCTGCCTGGTCAACTGAGTACGATACTGCGGCTGCCACTGCAAGGAAACTGAACAAGACAGTGATGGTTCTGTTCAGTGGAGACGACTGGGACGGTATAAGTTCTCAGTACAAGAAAGATGTCTTTGAAAAAAAGGAATTCCTTTCTGCCTACAAGAACACAAATGTTTTTGTGAACATCGATTTTTCGCAGGAAGAATACGCAAAGAGCATTGTTGATGAAGGCGCTTCTGAAAAAGAAAAGGCTGAAGCTGACAAAATCGCAGAGGCTTTTAAAAAGAAGGAGGCGTTTGCCGCCACATACAATCTTCAGCAGTATCCTTCATTGTATATTCTGAGCAAGGAAGGATATGTTCTTCAGGTGATTCCTTATTCCGAGAATGTTAATACCCTGGAAAGTGTCAACGCAGAAATTTCAAATGGAGCTGAAAAGCGTACTGCTCTGTTGAATCTGATTCAGACTTTAAACGATGCGGAAGGAAATATTGACAAGGCGTACGCGGTAGATGCTTTGTTCGAGGCGACAGAGGATTCTTACCGTGCACCGCTTGCAGAACTTTTTGTAAAAATCAAGGATTATGACAAGGAGAATTCAACAGGTCTCCTTGGAAAGTATGAGGTTCAGGAAGCTTATCTGAATGCCGGTGACTATATGAAGAACGGCAATATTGAGGGGGCAGTGGCTCTCTTTATGCAGCTGGCGGAAACTGGTCATCTTGATGCCGAGCAGAAGCAGGAAGTGTACTATACTGCAAGTTTTATTCTTGCCAATACTGGCAGTGACGACTATGACAGGATGATTTCCCTGCTTGAGAAGTCCTATGAATTTGCTCCCAATTCCCTGCACGGGAACGATATCACCGATACAATCAAAGAGGTGAAGAGAATGCAGGAATATGCTTCCCTTGAACCGGGCATGGAACTGGAGAGCAAGGACTGACATGGATTCCACCCACCCTCCGTCTGTTTCTACCTGGATATTGCTCGCCGTGGCAGTAGTGTTGATTCTGCTGTCAATGATTTTTTCTGCGGCTGAAAGTGCATTCCTTTCCATTAATAAGTTGAGGGTGCGCCTTCTGAGGAATCAGAAAAACCGACGGGCAATACGGGTCTGGCACTTGCTGAACAACAAGGACAAACTTATAAACACTCTCTTGGTGGGAAACAATATTGTCAACATTTCTCTTTCTGCAATCATTACCTACCTTTCCCTGAGGATGTTCGGGAATGCAGGAGTGAGCATAGCGACTTTTGCGGCTACCATGCTGCTTTTGGTGTTTGGTGAAATCACCCCGAAGACCATAGCCACCCGCCATCCGGAACCTATTGCCTTTTTTTTCAGCGGTTTTATCAGTGTGCTGCAGTTTGTGCTTGGGCCGCTAGTTTTGTTGTTTACTGGTATTTCCAAGACTGCACTCAGGGTATTGGGTGTGGATGGTAAGAAAAAAAAGGTTTCCTACACTGAGGAAGAAATCAAGACATTCATAGAAGTAGGCAGTGAGCAGGGTATTATTGAAAAAAATGAAAAGACCATGATGCGCAGGGTGTTTAAATTCACGGACCTTGCAGCCAAGGACATAATGATTCCCCGCAAGAAAATTATCGCTGTGCAGCTGTTGAGCAAGTATATGGACATTGTTGAACTGTCAGAGCGTTACAAACTTTCGCGTTTCCCTGTTTACAAAAAGGACATAGACGATGTTGTCGGGATTCTCTACATAAAAGATCTGCTTTTTTTCAAGTCGCACCCCGAAGATTTTTCAGTCGCAAAAGTGATGAGGCCTCCCCTGTTTATTCTTGAGACAAAGAAAATGTCTTCCATCCAGATAATGCTCCGCGAAAACAGGCAGAGTATGGCTGTGGTTATTGATGAATACTCTGGAACCAGCGGAGTTCTGACCAGCGAAGATATTGCCCGTGAAATATTCGGACCTATCACTGATGAGTACAAGCCTTATGCCCGCAGGGTGGAAGTCAAGATAAAGAATACACGTAATACCGAGGTGGAAGGTCTTGCGCGTCTGGTTGATATTAACGAGCAGCTTGGCATTCATCTTGCTTCCGAGGACTGTGAGACGCTTGGCGGACTGATGTGCGAAGTGCTAGGGCATATTCCTGTTGAGGGTGAGACAATTGAGCGCGAAGGTTACCGTTTTACGGTCAGCAAGATGGATGATAAGCGTGTTGCAAAAGTAGTTGTGCGGCAGAATGAGAGCGAAGCGGATGAGGAGGACTGAGCATGAGTGCATTGGGAACAATTTGTACCTTGATTGCTGAAGTACTTCTGCTTTTTTGCGGAGCATTCTTTGCTTCCTCGGAAACAGCTTATACTTCACTTTCAAGAATCACCGTCAGACAGATGGTCAAGGATGGTGAAAAGAATTCAAGGCTGATACAAAGGCTCAGGGAAAATCTTGACAGGTTGATTTCTACTGTCCTGATTGGAACGAATCTTGTTACGACACTTATGTCTGCACTTGCGACAAAACTTAGTGTGAATGTTTTTGGTGCTGAATATGTATCTTACGGTACGGCGGTGGTCAGCATCATGGTTATAATATTCAGTGAGATTATTCCAAAGACTTACGCCGCGGCGCGCCCCAGGCAGGTTGCTGAGCATTCCGCAAAGCCGATAGCGGTTCTGCAGAAGGTTGCGTTTCCTGTTGTGTTTATGTTTGACCAGCTGACAAGGTTTGTGAGTTTTGTGGAGCACAAACTTCTAAGAAAGAAGAGGCCGCTCATAACGGAGGAGGAACTTAAGGTCCTTCTTGATGTGGGAAAAAACGAAGGCACTCTGGAAGAAGATGAAAAAAAGATGCTTGAGCGCCTGTTTGAATTCTCCGACCTTAAGGTTGAGGATATAAGCCGCCACCGTTCGCTTGTCCGTTATGTGAATGTGACTGATTCATTGGAAGAAGTGATTGCTGCTTTTGCCGAGTCAGGTTACTCAAGACTGCCTGTCTGCGAAGAATCTCCCGAATCGGTTGTGGGGGTGCTTCATTACAAGGCGGTGCTCTTTGCTTCCAGGGCTATATGTCAGAGTAAGGATTTTGTCAGGATATGCATGAGCCCGGTGGATTTTGTTCCACAGAGTATTGCTGTTCTGGAACTGCTGCAGCGCTTTAAAAAGAACCGTGAAAATTTTGCGGTGGT
Source organism: uncultured Treponema sp. (assembly GCA_946538875.1). The sequence continues at coordinate 1,084 of CAMNHD010000102.1, read as the reverse complement.
GATAAACGAATACGGAGAAACTGCGGGTATTGTCACTATGGATGATATTCTTCGTGAAGTGTTGGGCCGCATTACTGACGAGTACGGCGGAGTTGAATTGTCTCCGGAAAAACGCGTGACGGTTGTATCGGCCAACGAATTTATTGTTCCGGGCGATATGAAACTTGATGACTTGAATGACGTGCTTAAGCTTGAACTGGACAGTGAAAACTTTGATACCTTGGGCGGCTGGCTTTTGGAAAGGTTTGATGAACTGCCTTCAATCGGTGCACTTTATAAATACGCCGGTGCACTGTTTATTGTTGAGGATCAGAGTGCACGGCGTATCCAAAGCGTAAGAATCAGGCTTGGGGTGTGAGAGCTTTACAGACGGTTTACAAGTTCCACAATCAGTTCTGCGGATTTTTCAAGACCGAGAAGTGAGCTGTTGAGCAGGATATCGTAGTGGTCGCGCTTACCCCAGGTGCGTTCGGTAAAAGTGTTGTAGTGGTTTGCACGGCGCTTGTCAATTAGTTTTACCTCGCGGGCGGCTGTGTCGGGGTTGAGGCCTTTCTGTTCTATGGCACGCTTTACTTTGTCTTCAAGCGGCGCATAGATAAAAACGTTGAGCAGTTTGTCTTTGTCGATTGAGTCGCAGTGGCGCAGAATGTAGTCTGCACAGCGGCCTACTATAACGCAGGGTCCTTTAGTTGCAAGGTTGATGATGACGTTGCGCTGGGCATTGAATACCTGATCTGCAAGTGGCAGCGTTGGTGTGTGTGGACTTGCAATGTTGGATGTTCCAGGTGCGGCATAACTGGCGCCAAGCAGCATTGTGTATAGCCAGCCGGAAGAGATGCTCTGTTCGTTTTTCTGTATGAATTCCGGTGCGAGTCCTGAGTCCTTTGCGGACATGTCGATTATTTCTTTATCATAAAACGGAACATTGAGTTCTTTTGCAACAAGTTTACCGATGGTGTGTCCACCGCTGCCGTATTCGCGGCTTATTGTTATTATTTTATCCATAATTCTTACCTTCCTTATGAATCAAGTATACCATTATTGTAGATTTTTTGCAAAAAAATTAGTATGGATATCAGAAACC
>CAMNHD010000101.1 GCA_946538875.1 uncultured Treponema sp. | reverse complement strand
CGCCGACGACAAGGTACTGACAAAAGACCTCTCCACCGTAGACACAGAAGCGGCCGAACCCGACGTTGAAAACCTGGAAGACGAGCAGGAACCTGCAGTGGAAAATGAAGATCTTAACCCCAAGACAGGCTTCCCGGAAATCAAGAAGAAGCCGTACATAATGCTTGAATACGGACCTTCAGTTGCATGGGCAACAAGGATTCAGATTCAAAAGGGACGCAGCAACTTTGTCTTTGAAGACACACTGATCGGGCTCCACATAGCAATGAAGACCGGCAACATGAAGCCTTTGAACAGCATAACAAGGCTCACCGTCTACTATCCCATCGCCACGGAATTCAACAAGGTTCCGCAGAAATACAATCAGATGTTCCTTTATGGAGTGGATCTGCTCTTTGCCCCATGCATCACACTGGACATGTGGCACTATGTCTACATAAACATGGCAATCGGTCCGCACCTTTTCTACCAGCTTACAGACGACTGGCATTTCCTCCAGGCAGGAGCAGAGGCACTGCTTGGCATAGAGTGGCCTGTTTCGCGCCACTGGACAGTCACCGCCAGCACATCCGCCGCCTTGGATTATGCAAACCTGGGCTCAAATTCAAGCATGATGCCAATAGATGTGGCATGGGATTACCAGGTGAACCTGGCAGCGCGGTATTCCAAGAAGGGAACGCACCGCTACTCATACACAGGTGACTGATATTGACTAAAAAAGCAGTATAACTTATTCCTGTTATTCCTGCCTGATTCCAAGGATCTGACACGCCATCTGTGCCGCGGCCTGTTCGGCAGACTTTTTGTTCTTGCCCATGGCAGGCCCGTACACAGTGGAGTCAAGGTGCACGCTTACCCAGAAAGTGCGGTCATGGTCAGGTCCCGACTTCTTTACAAGCTCGTAACTTGGGCATGTCCTGTGCTTTTTCTGGTACCATTCCTGGAGCATAGTCTTCCAGTCCTTGCTGCCCTTGTCCGCCTGCACCTTTCGGATTTCCGGGACAATCAGCTCAAGCACCAGCTTCTCCGCAGCCTCGTAGCCGGAATCAAGATACAGAGCACCGATCACCGCCTCAACAGCATCAGCAAGAATCGCCCTTTTGTTTCTACCGCCGGAAAGCTCCTCACCACGGCCCATGACAAGATACTGGTCAATGTGCATCCTGTCCTTGGCAATAGGCCCCAGGGTCTGTTCGCTCACGACATTCGCCTTTATGCGCGCAAGATCCCCTTCCTGGTTGTCCATCATGTCCTCGTAAAGGAAAGCCGCAGTCGCAAGCCCCAGAACACTGTCGCCAAGAAATTCAAGACGCTCATTATTGTAGCGTTTATGCTCGATATTTTCGTTCGAGAAAGACCTGTGATGAAAGGCAAGGTCAAGAATGTTCAGATTATTGAAGTGTATTCCCAAATTCCTGCAGAATTCAGTAAGTTCCTTTTTACGCTGGACGTCCAGTGTCTTTGATTCGTAAATTAAGTCTCTTAAGTTCATAGTATTTTCACAAGCATAAAAAAAAAGCACAGTCACAAGAACTGTGCTATTTTACTTAAGTGCAGCCGTTTTATAGACTTAAGACGGTTGAATTAAGCATTCTGCTGGGACTTGATAAAGTCGTAAGCATCTCTAACAGTTTCGAATTCGTTAGCCTTTTCATCAGGGATAGAAACACCAGTTTCCTCTTCGATAGCATAAACCAATTCGTAAGCGTCAAGGCTGTCAGCGCCCAGGTCACCGCGGAAAGAAGCATCAAGAGTAACCTTGTCAGCCTCTACGCCAAGCTTTTCAGCGATCAGTTTCTGCATTTTGTCAAACAATTCGTCCATGTTATTCTCCTAAATTAATGCCGTTCCTACTGACTAGAGGAATTACCTTAGCCATTGACTTCTGGTGTAATTACCTGGCGTCCACGGTAGAATCCGCACTTTGGACACACATGGTGCTGCATAATCAAGTTTCCTCAGTTTGCGCATTCAACAAGGTGTGGTGTAGCAAGATGCATATTAACACCGCGTCTTCTCTTAGTTACGGCTTTTGAAGTTTTTGATCTAGGTACTGCCATAATATATAACCTCGCTATAAAATTTTAGTCGTCTGTATAACGTTGCTAATATTACTACAGATTCCTACTTCATGTCAAGAATTATACAGCTATTTTGCCAAGTTTGTCAACAAAAATCTCTGACAAAATGACATTTTTTGTCAAAAAAAGTATAAAAATCACTTTAAGCCGCATTTTTCCATAATTTTTTTCCCGATTTCAGGAACCCGCCGTATTTTCCAGATTTTTACCATCTGCTCCAACCGGCCGCCCGCCACACCCCTGTCCCCGCTTTCCAGGGTTCCGGCCAAAAGGCCTCCATTCCCTTCCGGGAACGCCTCCGGCGCCCTTCCAATCGGGGTTAGCCGCCTGGTGTCTACTGCCCGCCGCCGTTCATGCTGCTGTATTTTGCCTTTATTGCCTTTTCCACCACAGGAGGAACCATGCCGCTTATGTCACCGCCGAACTTTGCCAGTTCCTTTATGCTGCTGGAGCGGATCAGGAAATAGCGCTGCTCGGTCGGCACAAAGAGAGTTTCTATAGTAGAATTCAGCGAGCGGTTCACGAGCGAAAGGTCAAATTCATAAGAAAAGTCATTGGAATTCCTTATTCCGCGCAGAAGCACATTCGCCCCCACCTTCCTGCAGTATTCCACTACCAGAGTGCTGCATGTGTGCACGCTCACATTCCTGAAGCCGGAAGTAAGTTCCCTGAGCATGTCAAGGCGCTCCTTGTCGGAGAAAAGATACTGCTTGTCCGGGTTTACTGCAATCGCAACGTCTATAGAGTCAAAGAGCCGGGAAGTTCTTTCTATTATATTCAGATGCCCGTATGTAGGCGGGTCGAAGGATCCTGCAAATACTGCCTTTGTCATAAATAATCTCCATAAAATCATCAGGAATACCTGTAACCTTAGCACAATCAAAGACTTTTTTCAACAAAGGGGTTTGACGAAAGCCCTTCAAGGCGGTATTATGTAGTTATGAAGAAGATTAATTTAACATTGAACATTTTATGCATTCTTTCTCTTCTGACTTTCTCTTGCTGCACAACCAAGTCCAAGACAGAAAATACTCACCCCCAGAACGGAGCGGTGACCAATACAAAGCCTGTAGAGGAAGAACCTGCCGAGGTTCCTGAACCGGAAATCAAGACGGTGCCAAAGACCGCTGTTGAACCAGCCAAGGAAAAACCAGTTTCAGAGCCGGAAGTAATCCCGGAACCTGAGCCAGAGCCAGAACCAGTTCCTGAGCCTGAGCCTGAACCAGAACCTGTTCCGGAACCGGAGCCGGAACCAATTCCGCCTACACCGGAAAAGAAGCCTGAGCCCCCTGCACCGCCTGCAAAGCCAGCAGAGGAGCCCGCCCCTGCCGACGACGAATACTCCCGCTCAGTTGCGGATGCAGGCGCCTCAATCTCCAAGGAAACATTCGAGGAGGACAAGAAAGCTATTCTGAACACCATCGCCCAGCTGGACGAAATCATGAAGAACCGTGATTACAAGGCATGGGTGAAGCATCTGGACAACCAGAGCATACAGTACTGGTCCAAGAAATCAAACCTGCAGAAGGCTTCGGCAAGACTTCCGGTAAAGGGACTTCAGCTTACAGACCTGCAGAGCTACTTCAACTATGTCTTTATCCCCTCAAGAAAGGGGCGCACTGTTGAAGAAATCCGTTACGAAACCGACACTGACGTAAAGGCAGTCCAGGTAGACGGAAACAAGGACACTGTGTACTATAATTTTCACAAGGTTAATGGAATTTGGAAATTGCATTTACCTTCTATATCAGATTGATTTTTTGCCGATAATGGTATAAAATACTACTTGTTTAGTCAGGAGGAACTGATAAAATGAAAATGACAAAGGTAATGGCAGCAGCAGTGTGCTGTGTCGCACTCTCAGGTGTTGCATTTGCACAGTCTACGCAGAGAACTGAAACCACAGTTGAAGATGAATACATGACCAGTATCGAAGATACAATTGTAACCGAACTGGCAGCATCTCCCGAGTATGACAACAAGCTGCTGGCATTGCAGTATCTGGAAAATGCACTGAGCGAAGGCCGTTCCGCACCGGACATGGCCGCCGCACTGGAGCGTCTCGCCGGCGAAGGTGTCAACACAAAGGCCCGCACAAACGGCCGTGTTGTAAACAACTTCCCTGATATCCGCCGCAAGGCCTGCGAATTGCTGGGACAGGTTCAGACCGCTGATTCAAAGAACACACTTCTTACAATCTGCGCCGACGACCAGGAGCCTATGGTAGTTTCCGCAGCAGTACGCTCTCTTGGAGAACTGGGAATGAACGAGGGTGACGAAGTGGTCAATGCGATTGAATTCGTTCAGCGCCGCTATGCCGCACTCAACCCTACAAGTTCTCTTGCACTTGAGATTCTCTTTGCATACGAGAAGCTTGCACCAAGCGTACAGGACAAGGGTCCGATGATTGAGTCAATCGGTGCCATCGCGGCCAACTACCGCTTTGCAACACCGGTCCGCACAAAGGCACTGGATCTGCTCAAGGCTATCCAGAGCAGCGGAACTTCAAGCAAATCAAGCTCATCATCTGCTGAGAAATAACCTGGCAAAGGCATGATTGCAACAAAAAAGCGGACAGTCCACAAGGAATGCCCGCTTTTTTTATTGTGTCAGCGATTTTACGAGAGATATGGGATTCGAACCCACCGCCTTCGGCTCCGGAGGCCGACGCTCTATCCAGATGAGCTAATCTCTCGTTTGCTAGAATATACTTAAAGCAATAAAATGTCAACAAAGAAAATCATGTTGAAACGGTTTCGTCTCTGACGGCTGTTCTATCTGAGAATGATTTTCTGGAATTTTTTATAGGAAAAAACATGAAAACTTTAATTCTAGGCTCAGGCTCCCCCCGCCGCAAACAGATTCTTGACCAGATGGGTATCCCCTGCACTGTCTGTGCTTCACCCGTGGACGAGACTTACCCGGAAAATATGGATGTGGAAAAAGTGGCTGAATACCTTGCGCGGAAAAAAGTGTCCGGCCTAAAGGATTCCGGTTTTTCAGCCCGTGGCGAATGGATTCTTGGAGCCGACACCGTGATTGTCCACAACGGCAGGATATTCGGGAAGCCCAAGGACAGGAAAGAGGCCTATTCATTCATAGAAAAGCTCCAGGGCAGGACGCACAAGGTTCTTACGGGCGTGGCGCTTCTAAACGGAGAGACTGGGGAAATCAGCAGCCGCACTTCCACAAACCTGGTGACATTCAAGCAGATGAGCATCCAGGAAATTGAATGGTACATTGCCAGCGGCGAATGGAAAGGTGTTGCAGGGGCATACAGGATACAGGGAAAGGGTTCCTGCTTTATTTCTTCAATTTCAGGCTCAGAAAGTAGCGTTATGGGCTTGCCTATTTCTGAACTATATGATATGCTCAAGGAGCAAAATTTTCTGAACACGGAGCTTTTGCCGGGTATGAACGGGTTGTAAACTGCGGTTCATGCTTGTAATCTTCCGGGCCGTAAAAGGTCACGAGAAAAAGGTCAGGTGGAAAAACCGGCCCAGAGGGCAGCCGCAAAGGCAATAACAGGTTTTTCCGGTGAAGGAGTTAATCATGGCAGTAGTAACCATGAAGAGTCTCCTGGAGTCCGGCGTACATTTCGGACACCAGGTAAAACGTTGGGATCCACGCATGAAGAAGTATATCTTCGCAGAGCGCAATGGAATTCACATCATCGACTTGCAGAAGACAATCACAGCTATCAAGGACAGCTATGAGGAAATCCGCAAGGTTGCCGCATCAGGCAAATCAGTTCTTTTTGTTGGAACCAAAAAGCAGGCTCAGCAGGCTATCCAGAAGGAAGCAGAGCGCTGCGGCCAGTTCTATGTAAACAACCGCTGGCTTGGTGGTACACTCACAAACTTCGCAACTATCAAGAAGTCACTTCTCCGTCTCAAGAAGATTGAAAAGATGGAAGTTGACGGAACTTTCGGCAACCTCACAAAGAAGGAAGTTGCCAACCTCCTCAAGGAAAAGGAAAAGCTCACCAAGAATTATGGCGGAATGAAGGATATGAAGGATCTTCCAGGAGCCATCTTTATCATCGATACACACAAAGAGCAGATTGCTGTCGCTGAAGCACGCCGCATGGGTATCCCCATCGTTGCCATCGTAGACACAAACTGCAACCCGGAAGGAATCGACTTCCCTATTCCAGGTAACGATGATGCTATCC
>CAMNHD010000100.1 GCA_946538875.1 uncultured Treponema sp. | reverse complement strand
CAATGCCGGTGGCATAGATATGAACGAAGGTATTCCGGAAGAATTCAAGGAACAGCCTGACGAGCGTTTTGCTGAAACAGTCGATGCATCTGTTCCGGAAGACGTTCAGGCAGTGGATGAAACTAAGCCTGCAGACGATGAGCTTTCGCTTGACGGTCTTGACATAGACAATCTGGAGCTTGGCGAAGTGGATGATGATGTTTCAGGCTCTGCTGATTCGGCTGACACTCCTGATGCTTCCACAGGAATAGAAGATCTTGATATGGATTCCCTCGACGCTTTTGGAGAAGGGGAGCCTGCAGGCGGTTTTGGTGAAACAGAAAATGCTTCCGACGGCACGGCCGAATCTGCCGCCGCTGAACCAGCCTTTGAGGATTCTGTGGAGCAGAACACTGATTCCGATGACGGGGATGATTTTGCCCTGCCTGAAGGTTTTGGCGAAGACAGAAGCCAGCGTTACGCTTCCGCTGCGGATAACTCCGAAAATGCGCCGGTTGACGGCCTTGATTCCTTTGATGAAGAGGATCCGCTTGCTGATACTGGTTCCGATGATGAACCTCTTGAACAGTTCGACACATCCGAGATGGAGGGTATGGACTTTGGCGATGCAGGAAGCGGTGACGACTTTGATTCCATGGAAGACGATGACTTTAGTATTCCTGGATTCTCAGACACGACAACTGCCTCTGTGGAGATAAAGAAGCCTGCTGTTGAAAAACCTGACTTTGACGAGGCGATAGAGGGTGCTGACGAAAAGAAGCCAAAGAACACCTTTACTGATGCCGAATACAAGAGGTTCCGCAAGAACCTTGCCGAATATCCTCTGAACGTGCGCATTGCACTCGAAGACCTTGTTGTAAAGAACGAATTCACCGATGATGCTGTCTACGAAATACTTGAGAAAGTCCTTCGCAAAGTTCCTGCCAGACAGCTTGCCTCTCACCTTGAGAAGATGCTTGATATCTCGCTGGATGTACCTCGTGATTACGAACGCCGTACCGCAGCAGAGTACGAGGCATACAAGCAGTCTCTTGAGTATCAGCTCAAGAACCGCATAATTCCAGGCGCAATCCTTACTGCCGGTGCCGCAATCCTGATTTTCTGCATCGGCTTCCTGGTGAATACGCTTATCATAAAGCCTGTGGTTGCAAACAATCTGTACAAGGAGGGATACGCCCTTATACAGGAAGAGCAGTATGCTGCTTCCGAGGACAAATTCAACAAGGCTGTGAACCAAAAGCAGGTAAAGAAGTGGTACTACAAGTATGCCGACTCTTACCGCGACCACAAGCAGTACGAGCGTGCCCGCAAAATGTACTGGGCACTGATAAAGCTGTATAACCACGACAAAAAGGCCGGTCTTGACTGGGCGGACATGGAGACTAATTCCCTGTACAATTACGAGGAAGGTGCCCGCATCCTTAAGCGCGAAGTCCTTGACTACCATAACAACGACCCTGATGCAATGCTTCAGTTGGGAGATTTGTATCTTGCCTGGGCTGATGACGGAGACCCTTCAAAGTATCAGGATGCAAAGTCTCAGTACGATCAGCTGCTGGAGTTTTACGGCGACACAAAGAACCTGTACACCTACTATTCACGCCAGATGCGCTATTACATCCGCATGGATGACCTGCCTATGGTATTGCAGTACAAGAATCTGTTCTATCCAAAGAACATGAAGTCACTGGGTGCGCCTGATGCCACAGAACTTTCCGGTTACCTTCTGGACAAGCGTTATGGTCAGCTCCGTCCGTCGGAGGAAGGCTTAAGGACTCAGATTGAGAATGTACGTGACCTTTTGGAAAAAGCCGTGAAGAAGGATCCAAAGAATCCTCTGGCCCTGTACAACATGGGACGGTACTTTGTAAAGACAAAGGACAACCCAAGCGCACGCACTATGTTCCAGACAACACTTGATGCCTTTAGGAATCAGACAAGACGCAACCGCAGGGAAACCTACGCATACATCGACACTTACCGTCTGTTGGGGGAGGAGCATTCCACTGCCAAGGAATATCTGCGTGCCCAGGAGACATACAACGATGGTATCAGCCTTTATGAAAGCGAGCACCAGGCATCCAATCTTGCGGTGACCCCGGATATTGGAAAACTGTATGCTGACCTTGGAGATGTCAACTATTTTATCAACGGTGACATGGATGCCGCACTGGACAATTACATCAAGTCGGTGAACAACAGGAACGACACCGCTTCTGTCCGTTACCGCATTGGTTATATCCAGTACACGAACAAGAATTACAAGGAAGCCTTCGGTTCGTTCATAAAGGGTGCCGACACCAATTCAAGTGATGAGCATCTGCTTCTGGCTCTTGCGAATACGCTGAGCTTCAACAACGACAACTATGCGGCCCAGGGTTATTATGAACGTCTGATTGATGTGCTCAAGACTGACTTTGACCGCTACAGGGTAGTAATGCCGCAGATCCGCGAAGATCATGGCGATTTGGTGGACACTTACATGAAGGCAAGCAACAACCTTGGCGTGACACTTTCCAGAATTGCAAGCCTGAACGGCAACAGCGAGATGAACGGAGAGGCCATTGCCAACATGCAGGAAAGCCTTAGGACATGGGACGTGCTCACACGCAACCAGGCGACTATGGTAAGGCTCAATGGTGCAAACCTTGCCGAGCAGAACATCAAGTACCTTACCAATCCGCGATACGGTTACGAGCCCGCCATCTATACTGATATAGCCAAGACTCTCTTTGGTGAGGAAGGACTGGAACAATGAATGTAGGACGCGGAAAAAACGGTATACTGAGCAGGCAAAGATTCAATACTCTTGCAAAGGAATTTTTCCGCAAGTCCATACATATATGTTCGGCTTTTATCCCATTTCTTCTTTCCTACGCTTATGCCCCCATACTTGCTCTCCTGGGGGCAGCATTGATTCTTTACACCATCAGCGAACTTCTGCGTGTGTACAAGGGCGTGTCTGTTCCAGTAATTTCAGCCGTGACCGCCGCCGCCGCCCGTAAGCGCGATGAAAACCGCTTTGTCCTGGGCCCGGTGACACTGGTACTGGGAATAATCACAAGCGCACTGCTTTGGAAAAGCGAGGCAGCCGCAATAGGTATATACGCGCTGGCCTTTGGAGACGGACTTGCAAGCCTTGGAGGTAAGCTCTTCGGCCGTGTGCAGGTTCCTTTTACAGAAGGAAAGACTGTTGCCGGCAGCCTGACTTGTTTCACAGCAATCTTTATCTCGTCATTCCTGGTCTGCCGTTCTGCATCTGCGGCGCTTATCCTGGCAACTGTGGGAATGTTCATAGAAGTGCTTCCGATGCGTGACGCCGACAATCTGGTGATACCGGTGCTTATCGGCGGACTGGCGCAGGCTCTTATCTAAAAAAGTTTTAATGCCACAGATACTGTGAGTGCACTCCCCTAAGGTAAAGGAAGCTTCCCAGGGGCAGCAGTGCAAGGGCTGTCCCAAGGTAGATGAAATTGTCAGTGTGGGTCAGGAGACTGTAACCCGTCATCATTATCAGGTAACCAAGGCACATGTGTGTCTGTTCGCTGGAAGGATTCAGGAGTGCCTGTATAATCAGAGTGAGTGCGGTTGCCATAAAGAGCATTATCTGCATGGTCTTGAACAATGTGCTGTATCCGTACTGCACGATGAAAGTGCTTGTGGTGTACATTGTGTCTATGGGGTAGAACATGGCTATTACGCTTGAGAGTGTCAGCAGGATGGCGATGTTCCGTTCCACGAATTGCCTCTGTTCCAGACTGGAAAACAGCGTGGCAAAAAGCATACTGAGCAGGACAAGAATTCTTCCGGCTATTACGACCCTTCCCACCATAATCAGGAGCATGGACGTTGTCCTCCATATTCCCGAGATTGGCATCAGGAGGCGTGAGCCTTCGCACATGCAGCCGATAAGGTAAGCCGCAAAGTAAATGACTTCCTGGGACTGAGTTTTTTCAAAGCCAAAGTAAAGAAATGCCATGACCACCGGAACATAAACCGCAAAGGCTATGATTCCGGCAAGTGTGGCGGCCGGCTGGTAGCGTATTATGCTGCCGAAGAATACAAAGGGCCGCACAACCTGGTCTGGAGTGGAAAGATTGCCCTTGATGGCCGCTATGATAAAAAGAGTTGAAGTTGCGGCGCAGGAAAGCAGCGACACTATAAAGAGAAAAAGAAATAATCGGTTACGGGTCCTGATTGTCATATCAAAAGGATAAACAGAATTGAAAATATTTTCAATACGTAATTTCTTACGGCAAGGAAATCAATTATGACACAATGCATACGCAAAGTGGCTGCCGGCCGCGTACCGGGTTATGAGGAACCGATGCTGCACGCTGTTTGTGCAGACCCGTTCCACTCTCTTCCGCCACTTTGGCATTCTTTTTACATAAATTGATTTTCCTGCTGACTCTTGTTTAGATCTTTCTTTTTGCCGATAAAAGATGTATAATTTGTCATTGAAAATAGGTAGCATAGAAAAATTCCGGGGGAAGAAAATGACAGACAAAAAGACTACGACCGGGCTTGGCTTGAAGCTCATATTGATTCTTGGCGCGACTATCGGATTGTTGTATACAGTGCAGACTCTTATGCTTTCTGGACGGACACGGAATACTGTTGCAAAGACTTACCAGGAGGAGTGCCAGGAGCTGACGCGCATTTACACTGACAGAATTACGGGACGTCTGCGTGAATATGCAAACCTGCTTACTTTCTACACGTCTTCCGATGTGGTGAAGAACGGTTCAACTGAGCAGATTGTTGAATGGCTGCGCAGGCACAAGGATATCCGCAACAAGGACTTTGAATATGTGGCCTATGTGGACAAAGAGGGACATTTCTATTCCGACATCGGCGCCACTACCCATGTTGAGGACCGCACCTATTATCAGGACATTATGATAGACGGCAAGGATATTGCCATTGACGATCCTGTTTACTCTAAGACTACTGGCCTTAAGATAATCCATGTCTGCCGTGCTGCCAAGCGTGACGGTAAGACAATCGGTTTCTTTACCGGAATTCTTGCCATGCCGACTATTGCCGAGACTGTTGAGGATATTACTCTCGGAGAAAGCGGTGTTGCTATTCTGATGACTGCAAAGGGAGAGACAATTGCTGCTTCCGGGATCAAGGAAGAAGTGGACACGAATATCCGCTCTATCAATCAGAGTGACGAGATGGCTGAAATTTCCAGGCATCTCAAGGGCAGCAAGGAAATAAGGTCTTTCTGGATCAGAAATGTGGAAGGCAAAAAGAGTTATGTCACTATCAAGAATGTGGAAGGCACTGCCTGGGGCTTTTCTTTCCTTATCGGATACAAGCAGGTGTATGAAACTGCGTCCATGCTTTCCAACTTTATGATTGGGGCGGGGGGGCTTACGATGCTTGTCCTGCTGGTGATTGTTGCTGTTGTGATTGTGGGGGCGCTTAAACCGCTCAAGGTTGTTCAGTCTACAATCAACGGGATTGCCTCTGGAAATGCCGACCTTACCCAAAGAATTGAAATCAAGAGCAAGAACGAGATTGGTGCGGTGGTGGACGGCTTCAACCGCTTTTCGGAAAAACTTCAGTCGATTATCAGGGAACTCAAGTCTTCCAAGGAGTCGCTCACCAAGGCCGGCGCCGACCTTAACAGCAGCACTGAGGAGACTTCTTCTGCGATTACGGAGATTCTGGCGAATATCGAGAGCATGGGCGGAAACATCAACAGGCAGAGTAATTCTGTTAACCAGACTGCGGGGGCGGTGAACCAGATTGCTTCTAATATTGAGGCTCTCAACCAGATGATCGAGGCTCAGGCGGCGACTGTTTCACAGGCTTCGGCTGCGGTGGAGCAGATGATTGGCAATATCAATTCTGTTGATGCTTCGGTTGGAAAAATGGCCCAGTCGTTTGAGAACCTTGAGCAGAAGGCGGTGGACGGTGTGCAGAAGCAGGAGGATGTTAACCAGCTGATACGCACTGTGGAAGTGGAGTCCCAGACTCTGCAGGAAGCCAATGCGGTTATTTCTTCTATTGCGGAGCAGACAAATCTTCTGGCTATGAATGCGGCTATTGAGGCGGCTCATGCAGGTGAGGCAGGAAAGGGATTTTCTGTTGTTGCGGATGAAATCCGTAAGCTTTCCGAAACTTCTTCTTCCCAGTCAAGGACTATCGGTGAGCAGCTGAACAAAATCTCAGAGTCCATCCAGAGTATTGTGCAGGCTTCTCTTGCGGCTGGCAGTGCCTTTGAGGAAGTGTCTGCCGGTAT
>CAMNHD010000099.1 GCA_946538875.1 uncultured Treponema sp. | reverse complement strand
CTTCCTCCCGGCAGTAGTCTTCATCATCGCATGCTTCCTTGCATTCGCAACTGGAACAAGCTGGGGCACATTCGGCATCCTCATCCCAATTACACTCAGCGCATTCCCGCTCACAGACGGCAATCCGCTTTCCATAATCTGCGTCTCAGCATGTATGGCCGGAGCGGTCTGCGGCGACCACTGCTCACCAATCTCCGACACCACAATCATGTCTTCCGCAGGAGCCAAGTCAGACCACATGGCGCACGTCTCCACACAGCTTCCTTATGCAATGACCGTGGCAGGAGTCTCATTCGTCACCTACCTGATTGCAGGCTTTGTAAAGACACCGGTTGTTTCGCTGATAATCGGCCTTGCGCTTATGGCAGGCACCATACTGGGACTCAGGACCCTGCTTGGAAAAAAGGCAGCGGCAGTAAGCAGACAGTAAGCAGGCAGGCACCAGACAGTCAAAAAGTCAGCGGGTGAAAGCCCGCCGGCGGCCGCATCAGTGCATGCATTCTGAAAAACATACCACCCTGCGGCCGCATCACAAACACAGCGCCGATACTTGAAAAACATCAAGAATCTTTGATACAATATCACATCAAAAATGTGATTTCACCAACATCATCAAAGAGGTTTTTATGAAAAACATCCAGAACAAATGGCTCCGCGCAGCCATACCCGCCCTGCTGCTCCACTGCAGCATCGGTACAGTGTACTGCTGGTCCATCTTCAGCAAAGAGATTGCCGACTACATTGGATTCTCCAAAGGTGCCGTAGAGTGGGCATTCAGCTTTGCCATTTTCTTCCTTGGCATGTCAGCCGCATTCCTCGGAAACCTCGTGGAACGCAACATCCACAAGTCTTCCCTCATCGCAACAATCTGCTTTGCCCTGGGCATGGCAGGAACTGGCTTCTTCATCTATTACGGCGGAGTACACCAGAAAAGCCTCGTCTCGCTCATCGGTATCTACGTAAGCTACGGATTCGTAATGGGAATCGGACTCGGAACCGGTTACCTTTCACCAGTCAAGACCCTCATGCTCTGGTTCCAGGACAAAAAAGGCCTTGCCACAGGACTGGCAGTAGCAGGTTTCGGAGCCGCAAAGGCAATCGCCTCCCCAATCATGCAGGCACTCATGAACAATCTGGGAAAAGACGGAATCTACAAGATGTTCTACATACTGGCCGCCGTATACTTCGTGATGATGTTCGTCGGACACCTCCTCCTTGCAAAACCGGCCGACTGGCACGAACCGACCACAAAGACCAAGGAACAGGGTATCATCGCAACACTCAAGTCAAAGCCAATCATCAACTACATCGGCATCTGGCTCATGTTCTACATCAACATCACATGCGGCCTGGCACTCATCTCACAGGAAAAGGCTATCGTCAAGTGCATCGGTCTGGGCGGAGCAGCCGCAATCATCTCCACAATTTCCGCCATTTTCAACGCAGGCGGACGTCTGGGCTTCAGCGCATGGGCAGACAAACTCCGTGACCGCAACACAATCTACAAGCTCATCTTCATCCTTTCAATCGCATTCACAGGCATCGTAATCGCAACCCGCGGAATCGAAAACGGCAGCGGAAACATCCTGCTCATAATCTTTGTACTGACACTGATTTTCTTTGTGAACGCAGGCTACGGCGGAGGATTCTCCAACGTCCCGACCCTCCTCTCCGACCACTACGGCATGGGCAACATCTCCGCAATTCACGGAATCACCCTTTCCGCATGGGCATTCGCAGGCCTTTCCGGCAACCAGATGGCCTCATGGATAGTAAAACACTTCGGCAAGGAAGTAGAACTCCACGGCACCACGGTGAACCCCACAGGTTACCAGTACGTGCTCTTCGCAACCCTCGCACTCTACTGCGTGGCCCTGCTCCTGAGCCTCTTCTTTGTAAAAAAGACAGACAATTCAAAAAAATAAATATTTGACTTCATAATCCGGACGGGGCATCTCTGTGGCATTCCCCTGCAAAAGTAAGGAACACCGCACTCAAGATCCCCGTCATTCCGGGTTCCGTGGGTCCCTACCCACTCCAGCCCCCGCTGTCGCGGTGGCCGCCGTGCCTTCCGGCCCGCGCCCTCCAAGCCGGGCGTAGCCGGATGGAAAAGTTTACTGAATATCATATTGCAGTCAATTTAATTGTATGTTACTATATTTGAATTATGAGTAATTTACCTTTTAATTTAACAGAGGCTGTAAAAAGCCGGTATAGCATGAGGACTTTTTCTTCAAAGGAAGTAAGTACTGACACTCGTCAGAAAATTATGGACTATGCAGAAAAAATAACAAATCCTTTTGGTCAAAAAATCAGGATCAAATTTATTGAAAAAGCGACTTCTGCTCAAGGCGAAAAGCTTGGAACCTACGGAATAATCAAAAATGCAAATCTGTTTCTCGGTGTTGCCGTAAAAAAATCTGAAGATGCAGAAGAAGCCATCGGATACGAATTTGAACAGCTTGTGCTTTATATGACAAGCCTGGGACTTGGCACCTGCTGGATTGGCGGTACTTTTGACCGTGGTGCTTTTGCAGAAGCAATGAAGCCTGCCCCTGATGAAATTTTTACAATCATTTGTCCTATTGGATACGGAACTGGCAGGAAGCGCTTTTTTGAAAAAATCATGAGGGCAAACTTAAAGGCTGACAGCAGACTTTCATGGGATAAGATTTTCTTTAAAAATAATTTTGAGTCTCCTCTTTCTGCATCAGATTGTCCTGACTATGAAGAAGCTCTTGAATTTGTCCGTCTCGCACCCTCCGCTGTAAACAAACAGCCATGGCGTGTCCTTTATGACGGAAAGGCATTCCATTTTTATGAAAAACATTCTCTGGCAGCTTCTGAAAACTTTGATGTACAGCTTGTAGATATGGGAATTGCTTTTAATCATTTTGAACTTGCAGCCAGGGAAAAGGGATTGCCAGGTCATTTTGAAAAGCTTAATCCTACAGTGAATGCTCCGGAAAAAACTGATTACATTACTTCCTGGGTAATTGGCTAAAGTTTTTTGACTGCGTTAGCGCTGGGAGCCCCAAAGTACCAGGCGGCCGGAGGCCGGCTGGTATGAGCGGGAGCGAAGGGCGGACATAGCGGCGACGGGAACCGGCGCAACGCCATATTTATAAAAAACATTTTGTTGAATTCAACAGATTTCTTTTAGTTTTTTCAGTGCAAGTTTCAGGCCTTCTGTGTCAATGTTTGAATAATTCAGGATAAACTGATGTTTGTCTGCCGTATTTTCTAGCATTTCAAAGTCTGTGACGGAACTGATGTGAATTCCTTTTACGTGCAAGTCATTTTTTATTTTGAGGTCGGACTTCTTTGTGTTCAGTTCGAGAATAAAATGCAGGCCGGAATCGTTTTCTATGATTTTACATTCATCAGGCGGAAATATTTTTTTTATGATTTCAATAACGCGGGTTCGTTTTCTGCCGTAATGGAGTCTCATGCGGTTTATATGTTTTTCAAAATATCCCTTGCTTATAAAAGATGCAAGTGTGTACTGCTCAAATGTGGAAACTGTGCATGAAAAAAAAGATAGTTTCTGATAAAACAAATCTGCAAGTTTTTCGGGAAGAATCATGTAGCTGATCCGGATTGTTGATGTGAGGGACTTTGAAAATGTGTTCATGTAAATTACTTTTCCAAAAACATCAAGACTGAAAAGCGGCGGGATAGGTTTGCCTTTTAAACGGAATTCGCTGTCGTAGTCGTCTTCAATTATGTAGCTGTTTTCTTTTTCATTTGCCCAGGCAAGCATTTCGTAGCGGCGTGTTGCCATCATGCAGATTCCGGTGGGAAAGTGATGGGTTGGACTTATGTGGGCAATTTGCCCCCCGGCTTTTCTGAGCTGTTCAACGGAAAGTCCCTTGTCATCCATTTGGATTGGAATGCAGCGGGCATTGTTTGCTTCATAAATTTGTTTCAGCTTTTTGTAACCGGGATTTTCTATGCAGTAAAGTTTGTCGTTTCCAAGCAGTTTGATTAATAGTCCATACAGATATTCTGTTCCGGCTCCGACAATTATCTGGTCAGGGTGCACGCTCATTCCGCGGAATGATTCAAGATGTGCGGCAATTGCCTCCCTAAGTGCTCTTACTCCGCTGCATGGAGACAGTTCCAGGAGCTCCTTTTCTTTTTGGGAAATTGTCTCACGGAGTAATTTTGCCCAGATGGAAAACGGAAAATTTGAGTTTTCAATTTTATTTGATGAGAAATCAAATGTGTATTTTTGAAGGTTTTTGTGGTCAGGGTTTGTGTTTATTATGAGTGGCTGTCTTGAAACGCTTTTTGTCTTTAGCTTGTCTATGTCTTCTATTTCTGAAACAAAATAGCCTTTTTTTTGAATTGCATAAATGTAGCCTTCGCTGATCAACTGGTCATAGGCGTTTTCAATTGAAATGGTACTAATGCCAAGATTGCGGGCAAGGCTTCTTTTTGACGGCAGTTTTTCGTGCGCCTTTAGTTTTCCGCTTTGAATGTCCTGGCGTATAAAGTTGTATAGAGATTTATAGAGTGGTCCGGTTGCTTGAGAGAGATTGTAGCTTAGCATTTGTATTTTCCTCTGGCATGTAAAAAAAGATCGATTTGAACATTTTCATAATACCATGAAAACAATAAAGTATCTATGCAAAAAAGCCTGTTGATTCACAAAGACAAGTGCTTTTGAAAACGAGGAGAAGAAATTATGGAAAATACACAGTACGAATTGAATAAAGGCCTTGCACAAATGCTTAAGGGCGGGGTTATCATGGACGTTACCACACCGGAACAGGCCAGGATTGCAGAGGCTGCAGGAGCTTGTGCCGTAATGGCTTTGGAGAGAATCCCCGCAGATATCAGGGCTGCCGGTGGTGTTTCCAGGATGAGTGATCCAAAAATGATTAAGGGGATTCAGGAAGCTGTTTCAATTCCTGTCATGGCAAAATGCCGCATTGGACATTTTGTAGAGGCCCAGATTCTTGAGGCAATTGAAATTGACTATATTGATGAGTCTGAGGTTTTGTCTCCGGCCGATGATGTCTATCATATCAACAAGAGGGAGTTCAAGGTTCCTTTTGTCTGCGGTGCACGTGATTTGGGAGAAGCCCTCAGGCGGATTAATGAGGGCGCTTCCATGATAAGGACTAAGGGTGAACCGGGAACAGGTGATATTGTCCAGGCTGTGCGTCACATGAGAAAAATGAATTCAGAAATTGCAAAAATAAGTTCCATGAGGGAAGATGAACTGTTTGAGGCTGCGAAAACTTTGCAGGTACCTTATGAACTTGTTCTTTCTGTTCACAAGAACAAGCGTCTTCCTGTAGTGAACTTTGCTGCCGGAGGAGTTGCAACTCCTGCCGATGCGGCTCTTATGATGCAGCTTGGGGCAGAAGGTGTTTTTGTCGGTTCAGGTATTTTTAAATCTGGTGATCCTGCAAAACGCGCACAGGCAATTGTAAAGGCTGTCACGAATTATACAGATTCAAAACTGATTGCGGAACTTTCCGAGGACCTGGGAGAGGCAATGGTCGGAATCAATGAAAATGAAATAAAGTTGATTATGGAAGAAAGGGGACGGTAGATGAAGGTTGGAATTCTTTCTGTGCAGGGGGCTTTTGCCGAGCATAAAAAAATGCTTGAGTCCCTTGGGGTGGAATGTGTTGAGCTTAGAAAAAAATCCGACATGACGGAAAACATTTTGAACGGCCTTGTTTTTCCTGGCGGGGAAAGTACTGTCCAGGGAAAGCTGATCCGTGAGCTCGATATGTATGACAGCCTGAAGAATTTGATTCTTTCCGGCACACCTGTTCTTGCAACTTGTGCAGGGCTCATTCTTCTTTCTGAGCATATAAGCGGAGATGAAACAGTGCACCTTGGAACCTTGCCCGTCACGGTAAAAAGGAACGCCTATGGCCGTCAGCTGGGAAGCTTTGTAAAGAAAGGCAGCTTTGACAGTTTGGGACAGTTTGAGATGACTTTTATCCGTGCACCATTTGTTGAAAAAATTGAAAATCCAAAGGTAAAGGTTCTTGCCCGGATGGATGAGAAAATTGTAGCGGTACAGTATAAGAATCAGATGGCAATGGCTTTTCATCCCGAGATGGGAAGTGATAAAAGAATTCACGAGCGTTTTGTGAATGAGGTCAAAACCACCATCATTTCCAAAGACCACAGCAAAAATCATGCACTATGTTTTCACACGGGATAATTTTTTGTATACTTGTGCACATGACTGAACAAGACAACGAAAAACTTTTTGAGCAGACGGATGCTCTG
>CAMNHD010000098.1 GCA_946538875.1 uncultured Treponema sp. | reverse complement strand
ACAACAAGGCGGCTGTCGCATGCGCAAGGGAACTTGCATGTTTTGCATGGGGAATGATGACGAATCATATCCAGTGAATTTTTGATGTTGAGTAAAAATTTTAGATTTGTACAGCCTACTTTTCCCATTTGTATACATATTTTTCAAAAATGTAACCTTTTTGTCCATTGAAGTCTATCTCAAGCCAGCTTCCATTGTAGTTGTCTATGTAATATCGTTTTGCTGATTGACCGGTTATGACTATTTTATCTCCATAATTTAGTTTACCAAGTTTATCTCCTGCAAGTCCAGGTTTAGAGCGTACATTAACGTTAGAGTCAATCATCCGCGAAGTTTGCTTTTCTTTATATTTGATTATTTCAGGAACTCCATACTTCAGTAGAAGAGCATCCATTTCTTCTGATCGTGAAAAAGTAAGTGGATTGGCAAAACTAAAGTCACACTCCCTTTGTTCCTTTTCGTGATAAATATAAATTGAATCGTAGTCATCAATAAGCGGGAGAATTGCTTCGACAAGAGTGGTTGAATCTGCATCCAAGGCCCATCTAATGCTTTCACATCCAGCAAATTGACCGCTATCATCATTCATTCGTACCATATTGGGGCACGCTTTTATTAGATCTAGGGCTATGTCTTCGTGATTTGTTTGAATTGCTATTCCAATTGGATTATTAAATATAATTCCTGTGCCGTAATGTATCCCCAAAATTTCAAAGGCTTTTGCCAATGGAACGGCATAGTCTTCATAACCATAGCATAGGACATATGGAAAGATTTTGTTCATATCGCTCTCATCTTGAGTTTTTATCCATTGAGCAAGTACAGGAGGATCTTTACTTTCGGGAAGAGTTATATTGAGAATATCAGCACTATACTGGAAGTTTGTTGTTCTTTTTGCCAATGCATCTTTTACTGACAACACGCCATCCTTGCATTTTACACTTTCAAGATTTGGTGGAAGCGAACTTTTACTATAAGCAATTTTTTTGAACTGTTCTTTTGTTCCTGCAAATGTAATCTGTTTAAGATTTATGCATTTGTCAAAGGCTTGTTCTTCTATTGATTTAACGGAAGTTGAGAAGGACACTTCTTTCAGGGAGGTACAGCCACTAAAAGTTTCTGCAGGAATACTTATTAGCTTAGAAGGAAGAGTTATATTTTCAAGTTTTGAACAGTCTTCAAATGTAGCCTGCCAGCCAAATTTGAGAATGGAATCTGGAAGAAGAACTTTTTCCAGAGATGTGCATCTTGCAAAAACACCGTCTTCTATTTCCTGAATATTTGTCTTTGATAAATCTATAGCTTTAAGAGAAGTACAGCCAACAAAAGCAGCAGCAGAAATTTTCTTAACGCTTTGAGGCAGAATTACATCTACAAGCTCTTTGTTGTCATAGCAAAATGACCTAGGAATAAGTGTTGGGTTTCCTTTTACGAAAAGGTGCTTAACTTTGCATCTTGCAATCTGGTAAGTATTATCTATATTGTCAGGAAGAGTTAATATTATTGTTTCAAAAGGAGCTTTTTCAAATGCATCTTCGGGAATTGTGTTTACAGAAGATAAGATTTCAATTTCTTTTTCCTTGTACCCTGGAAGATAACAGGCGATTTTAGTTTTGTCTTTGTTATAAACTATTCCATTCTGATAAATAAAGTTTGTATTTTTGCTTAAATCTATTGAAACAAGATTTGTACATCCGTTAAATGGACGGTCTAATTCAACTACTGTAGAAGGAATTGAAATAGTTTTGAGAGATGTACAGTTTTTAAATGCGTCATGATGAATTTCTCTGAGACCTTCGTTTAATTTTACTTTTTCAAGCGATGTACAGTCTTCAAATGAAGAAAAGCCGATTGTGCCTACGGTAGAAGGAATCTCAACTTTTTTCAGATTTTTATATCCACGATATTTACCTCCGTTAATCCAAGTAGTTTCTTCCGGAATAACGATTTGCGTTACAGTTTTATCTTTATTTTGAGCAAAAAGGGTTAATATACTAAAAAGGATAACTATAATTGATAAAGTTCTTTTGTTCATTTTTCTTCTCCAATCCACACCAATAGCGTGTGAGCATAACAATGAGTTAAACCGCACAGGCCTTGAGCCTGTGTCGGCTGAACTTCTTGTTATGTGATTATCTGTCGTAGTCAGCAGGTTCTGTATCGGGCACTTTTGATAAAACTGCCATAAATTTATTTCGAGAACCTCTTTCAGCTCTTTCTTCCAGATAATTCTGAGTTTCCAAAGCAGAAATTTTCTCTGCAACAGCGGATATAATGAACTGATTTATTGAAATTTCTTCTTTTGCGGTTATTTCTTTTACCATTGCATGGTAAGAATCTGGTAGTCTTAAACTTAATGTAGTCATTTTTACACCTCCATTTCTTCCAAAAATTCCTTTGGAGTTTGAATTTTTATACCTAAAGATTCGGATTCCAGAAAATTCTTCTTATTAAAGGTAACAATTGTTTCTGCACCTGCATTTATTGCAAGCTCAAGAACATGGTCATCAAACGGATCTCGCAAACAAGGTCTCCAAAGATAAAAAATTTTTGTTTTAATTCCGACACTACAAATGTAGTCAATAAAATCTTCAATGTCAGAATCCGAAAAAATATTTCTGTCTAGATGTTTTTTCAAGATAGCCTCATATTCCAGAACAAGAGGAACTGAAATTGCAAAGTCAAATAAACCACTGCCAATTTTTGAAATCAATCCAAATGATTTTCCGTTTTTGCTTTGCAAAGCTGACAGAACGACATTTGTATCGATTACTACAAGATGTTTCATTAATAGTATTGTATATGATACCAATCTATATATCAATAAATAAATCGTATCAAAATGGCACCGAAAACAAAAAAAGCGCCCCACCCATGCTGCGAATGGATGAGGCGCAAGGAGGTCGGAATCAAATTCCGTTAAAAGACGCCGTCAATTATGTATGTGGTAATTGAATTGGCCAGGAGGTGAGCCCCCAGCGTCTTCTTGTTTACATTGATTGGTTCAAGCTCCGCAAGATTTTCTCCATCCGCAAGCTGTCCGCTGGTTCTTACAACCCGTGCGGTCTTTCCAGTCTTCTTGAAAGAAGAAAGGTCCAGTTTGTATTCCAGATCCTTCGGCCTGTCGTTCACTGCCACAACAATAACCTGTTTGCGGTTCCTGTCGTATGCGGCAAGAGTCTTTTCCGATGACTCAAGGATTGTCGCACCCGGACGGATAAACTTGGTGAACTGACCAAAGGCATAGTATTTCTTTGTAGGAATAATCTTCTGATTATCATGGTCACAGGCAGAGACACCCCAGTAGCCGCGGTTCGTGTCCGGCATACCAGTGTCAGGTTTTCCATTGTAGCCTTCAGAAGAAATGTGGTTGTCCACAATCTGCCACAGAATCCACGCGGAAGGGAGAAGTCCGTTCATGTCAGAGACAATCTTGTTTCCAAGCCACAGGCCTGCACCCATCTGACCAGCATCAATTCCGGCGACATTACCGCCGTCAACCTCTGACATCCACAGGTTCTTGCCTGCTTCAACAGCAGTTTCCCTAAGATCCTTAAGCAGGGAACCGCTGTATGTATGGGTGTCTATTCTGGAAACAGCCGACTTAGCCTCGTCTGAAAGTCTGTTCCATGAAGAAATCTGCTGGTCAACATCAGTTTCGTCGGTACCGCAGAGAATCACATCGTTCAGATTGTGGCGGAGCAAAGCCTTGTGCATTTCCTCAAGAATACGTGACTGGCTCTTTCCCGCATCAAAATGGCAGCCTTCCTGCTTCCATGAATAAGCGCCCCAGTAACTTGTTGCCGGTTCGTTCATCGGATCCACGCTCTGGAAAGAGATACCCTCTTCGTTCTTGTAGTGCTCCATCACAGTTGCCATGTATTCTGCAAAGTTTTCATATTCATCTTCGCGCAGATTGTCCATGTTTGAGTTTACGGCACCGCTTGAACAGCCGCTGTTTGTCATGAAATATGGCGGTGAGTTGGAGAAGGCTTCCACAATGACACCCTGTCCGCAGGCTTCCATGGCTTTTTTAAGAGCATTGCGCTGGTTGGCATCAGCCGTCCAGTCATATTTACGCTCACCATTCTGGTCAATGTACATGAATCCCGGCATTTCCGAGTCAGTACGTCTGATGTGTGTATGAGTAGGATCATCACCGCCGCCGATGTTGTAGCGGATGATGTTCAGGCCGATACCCTTGTCTTCACTGTAAAACAAATCAGCGGTCTGCTGGGCCAATTCATCAGAATAACCCAGACGGTTCGCCCACCAGCAGAAACTCGAGCCCCATCCCTGGAAGACACCGTTGTTGAACGGAGATGCCTTTTCCTTGGTAATCTTGACAATCTGATCAAATTCAACAGAATCTTTCTGACCAGAGCAGGAAGCGGTCAATGCCATTGCCACTGCAGCCGGTACCAAAGTAGCTATACGCGGAAGTGATTTCATAGTTTCTCCTGTTTATGAAAAGGTTTTCATAAATCATACTACCCCACCTAAAACACTTTGTCAAGCCATATTTTTAACCCATAATACTACCCCCGGCTGGAAGGGCGCGGAGCGTTGCGGCGTATGCCGCAATGGAGGCAGGGCCGGAACCCTGGAAGACGGGTACACGGGTGCGGGTGACGGCCGTCTGAAGCCAATTGTAATTGTATGAATTTACAGGCCGGTTTATAAAAAATGAATTAATTTTCATTAACAAAATGTTATGCAATTTTCTCTTGACAATTATTTTGTTTTAATTACATTATCATCTCTATTGCGTCATTGAACTACTGAACCTTGATTTTTCAAGAGGGATTTTATGGCAAACAACCGCACTATCGACATGACTTCCGGCAGTCCTGTAAAGCACATTCTCAGTTTTACATGGCCACTTCTTATTGGTAATATCTTCCAGCAGCTGTACAACATGGTGGACTCTGTGGTGGTGGGAAACTACGTTGGCTCCGATGCTCTGGCGGCAGTGGGCACATGCGGTTCCATCCACTTTCTGATGTTCTCTCTTTGTGCAGGTCTTGCCTCTGGTATAGGCGTAATTGTGGCCCAGTGTTTCGGCGCAAAGGATCATGCCAAGGTCAAGTCTGCCATTGCATCTTCCTTTTTAATTATGTCTACCGTATCGCTTGCGGTGACTACGCTTGGTCTGCTGATTTCCGCACCGGTCCTCCACCTGCTCAAGGTTCCGGCTTCCATCTTCAACGATGCCCTGACTTACCTGCGGGTGACACTTTCCGGCATCATCGCGATTTCTTTTTACAACGGAGTCTCTTCTATTCTCCGGGCTCTCGGGGACTCACGCACTCCGCTTTACTTTCTGATTGTGGCCAGCATCACCAATGTGATTCTTGACCTTGTGTTTGTGCTTGTGTTCAAGTGGGGCGTTTTCGGGGTTGGTCTTGCAACCATTCTTTCGCAGATTGTTTCGGCGGCGGCGAGTCTTTTGTACGCTTTTAAAAAGGTGGAGTACTTTCACTTTGCAAAGGGCGAGCTTAAACCGGATATTCATATTGTCAAGAAGACTTTTGTCATTGGTATTCCTCTTGCCATGCAGGGTGCCCTGATTGCGCTTTCATGCATGGTCCTGCAGGGTGTGGTGAATTCTTTTGGCGAAACTGTCATCTCTGCCTACACAATTGAAGGCCGCATCGAGCAGCTTTCACACCAGCCATTCGGTTCTCTGGCGGCGGCTGTCACCACTTATTCGGGGCAGAACATGGGCGCCCATAAACTTGACAGGGTAAAGAAGGGGTACAGGCAGGCGCTTCTGGTTGTGCTTATCTTCAGCATAATGATGATTCCGCTGAACTTTCTCCTGGGGCGCTTTATTGTGCGCCTGTTTGTTAAAGACGAGGCTGTCATTGCTGTTGGTGTAAAGGCTATCCGCTTTACCTGCCTGTTCTACTTTCCGCTTGGCATGATTTATCTTGTCCGCGGTGTGCTGAACGGATGCGGTGATGCAGGCTTTGCGATGATGAACGGTATTGTGGAAGTTTCCAGCCGTATTGGATATTCGCCCTTGTTCACGAGCATTCCCGGATTGGGCTACATGGCTGTCTGGTGGGTAAACGGCATCACTTGGACTACTACTGCGGTGCTCTGCACTATCAGGTACTACAGGGGAAAGTGGATGCAGAGGGCGGCGCTCAGCAGTTAGAGCAGTGGGCGGCAGCACTTGGCATGCACGGCACCGCCAAGCGCTCACGCCTCAGCGCAGCCGATGCGTCACCGCGAACCGATGCAGCACCGCCAAGCGCACGCCACCCCGGACAATCAAT
>CAMNHD010000097.1 GCA_946538875.1 uncultured Treponema sp. | reverse complement strand
GCGCGCAGAAATAGCCTATGTCATCCGAGGGATTGAACACCGGCAGTTTCAGGATTATCAGCGTATATTCAAAATCATCGTTACGCTCGATTCGGGAAAGCTCGTCCGGGTCAAGGATATCAAGCATATTCTCAGGATCAATACCGTACTTTTCCTGCAGTTCCTGAATATCGTCACGGGTTACAGAACGCGCATCCACCCAGGTCTTTTTTTCCGGATCCAGTTCATCTTCATATTTTTCAATCAGCTTTTTGTTTTCTTGCTGCCAGTATGTAATCATAGTATCCCTCTTTTCCAGCCCCAGGGCCTCTTACTTCTGATTACGCCCAACTCAATACGGTAGGCGCCTGCTCTATATTGTACTACCGCTATCCATAAAACGCCTCCGCAATCGAATTGTTACATCTGTCTCTACGATGAAGAATTATCAGAATGCAAATTTAAGCAGTGCACTCACACTTCCAGCTCTTGTGCAATAAGCTGACTGACCGAAAGTTCTTTCTTTTCCCATAAACAGCTTGATAGAATCCTCAAGTTCAAGGGCAATGCTCAGGCTTGGGATAATCCTGTAGAAGAATGAAGCATCAACCACAGGGAAATAGTCGCTGTTGGTCCTGAAAAGTCCTTCCCTGGCAGAGATAGAACCACCGTAAGTCTTTTTGGGATGAACCATCTCTATGGAAAGTCCCGCAGTCTGCCAATAATCGGCATAAGGTATGTGGAACCAGTGCGCATACCAGTCGGCCGTGATAGTAAGCCAGTTCCAGTTGAACTTGAAGGCCGCCTGAGAGTCAACGAGCATACGGTCAAAAGCTATTACAGGATAGAGCCCTGAACCGGAAGCGCTGAGGTTTGCATAATCCGCCTCATAGACACCCATGCCAAACGCAGTCTTTCTGAAAAGGCCTCCTGCACTAAGGGTGAACATATTGACAATCGGCACTTCTATAGAAGCCTCTGCGTAAAAATCCCCCACTTCCGGGCTAAGGCCACTAGCCATTGCAAAGCGTGAATTCATCTCCAGTTCGGAATAAGACTGGCGGTAGGAATCAAGGCCGCCCTTTACATCAAACTTCAGAGGTCTGCTGGTTGAACCGATCGGGAAGACACCCGTAAGCGAAAACACACCGAAAGGCATTACCGGGAGACTTGTTATGTCCTCCGCAAGCACAATACCGGAATCCAACAGTATATCCAAATTATCATTCTTCCAACCAAAGTCCAGGAAGAATTTTCTGCGGTTGATTATGGAATTGCCCGTCTCCTGAATCAAGAGCTCAAAGTCATACTTCATTCCAAGGTCAAGCGTAAAGCCCTTGTCATGCCAGCCCGCATACGCTTTAGGACTAAGATAAAGCTCTGAATTTCCAAGCTCGTAAGGATAATAGTCTACCGCACCCTTGATAAGGCCAAGATAGCGCTTGTACCACTCCGCAAAAGCCTCGCCTGCAATCAGGAAGCCCCTTGGCAGATTGATGACGATTCCGCCGTTACCCCTGAAGAGCTGGTTTGTTCCCTCAAAGAAACTCTCCGCCCTGTTCTGGAGCCCCATCTTGTTCATGGCATAGTTGCCCGCAAGGTTAAAGTCAAAACGTTCCACAGAAGTTGCGAAAGTTGCATCAAGCTTGGTGGAACTGTCGTAATAACCTTCCGAGGCGGCAAATTTTCTTCCGTAACCGTCGGCTGAATCATGGCTGAATGCAACCACAAAGGGACTCTTGCCCGTATTCTTGGTGATAGTAAAGTCACTTTTAAAGAAGCCTGGATAACCCACACCCAGTTCACCGTCAACAAAGACCGAACCGTCACCGCGGCCGTAAGTACCATCAGAAAGCCCCTGAATCAAATCATTCAGCGGTATAAGTTCCTCTGCATCCTTGGAGCCTTCAGGCAGCTCGGTACCGGTTTCCTCTTCCTCCTCATCGTAAAACTGGGAAAAGTCCACATTTTTATTAAAGTCTTCAGAATAGAATTCATCTTCATCAATGTCTTTGGGTTCAGATTCAGTGCCCTGTGAAAAAACAGGCGCAAAAACAAGAAGTGCAGCAATAGTTCCAGCAAAAATTCTTCTATATTCCATAATCCAGTTCTCCTTCTAAGCGCAGGCCCAGTCTTCTCTCCAAAGAGCAGGAACACGCATTTTCAGAGCAAGCCAAGACGACAAAGTCTAAACGGCTTCCTATTAAGATTTCTCCCAGTCTTTCCTTACTATTTTACCCTAAGTGCAAAAAAAATCAAGGAAAAACACCTGTGGTTCAAGTACCCATAATTTGAAAACACTTGAAAAAGGCTGCAATTACAAAAACCGTCTGAATTCTGCCATTGCCGCGCTTCCTTATATTTTCGGAAGATTTCCATGATTTATTTAAAGCCATCTCCCGGATTAGAGAGGCTTCATCGGAGCAAAGTTCTCCGTAGTGCGGATGCGTTCAAGGTGGACATAAGAATCAGGATTCTGTGCCTCGAACTGTTCAAGAGTGAACTCCTTACCCGACTGGAACACCGTGCAGCAGAACATGCCATTGGCATCAAAGTACGGGAAGAACACAGCGCTTGAGTCAAAGACGGAGTCTTCTGCCGAAACCGTGGAACTATGCCGGACCGCTCCCAGGTAAAAATAGGAAGGCTCTGTGACACCGAGCACATAGAGCAGCGGCTTAAGCGATTCAGTCCGATAACCAACATTCTTTATGTAACCCACAGACTTCTGCAGTTTTCCGCCATCGGAAACGTTCGCGACAAACGGCTCAAGAGTCACATCCACACCGCCGGTCTTATAGGTGTAGTTGCTGCGGATAGACCTTGCATTGAGAACTTCTGTGGCAAGGTTTCTGTCCCAGTCAAGATTCAGAGTAAGGTTCCACTTCTGGCTCTGAACACCCTTCTTGCCCAAGGAATCAAAGATGACGGTAGGCTGGACCAGTTCGGTGATTCTTGAACCGTGTCCTGTAATCGGCTGCAGCATTCCATCGACAATCCACTTTACAAAACCAGGCGCATCCATCACCAGGCGGCCGGACTCAGTCGGCAGGACAGCAGGCTTGTATTCCTTATCCCACTCGGAAAGGGCATTGTCCTCCAGATTCCAGTCATAGGGCTTACCCGTACGGATTGAGTAAAGCTCTCCGTTTTCGTTGTATGCGGCATATTTTGCATAATCTATCAAAGGCAGAAGTTCCCTGATTTTTGAGCTCATCAGGCGTGACAAAGTGCACTGGGAGGGATCCGGGGTAACCTGCTGCCATGGAAGACTTTTTCTTGTAAGAGAATAGATTTCCTGAAACGAAGCGGTAAGACAGCTTTCAAAGCTGATGCCAACCGGCACAGAACGTGCAAGGTAGGCACCAAAAGCCACCATGTCGGCGTAAGTCTTGTTGCCCGCAGGCCGCAGTATAAGATAAACTTCATGGTTGTTGTTGAAGAACCACTCGATTTTCTGCGGCTGAGAGTTTGCCTTGGACCTGTAAAGCGCCCACGAACCAGCAGATCCCTTTGTATAAGAAGCCTGACGCTCTGTATACGGCTCCCCCCTGCCAATAAAAGTCACTTCAAGCCAG
Organism: uncultured Treponema sp.; assembly: GCA_946538875.1. The sequence goes on along the minus strand of CAMNHD010000097.1, from coordinate 2,772 downwards.
GTCTGAGGAATCACAGATACAATACATGAACTGTAGTCCTCCTCAAGGGAAACCTGGAATCTCATGTCGCTTTCGTTAGCATAGACTTCAGGAAGCTTTGAGCGTATAGAGACAAGCGGTGCCGTAAGCCACGAGGATTCAATCTGCCGGCGCACCTGTGTAGAGTCAGGAATACCCGCAGAATTGAACTCCGCAAAAGCCATGCCGCTTAAACAGGCAGCAGCCACCCCCGCAAGAAACTTCTTCAACATCGCTGTCCCTCTCATATTACTTCTGCCCCCCTGTTCCCGTTGCAGGAACATATACCGGATCAACAGGCTCTGAGTCAACAAAGCTTATGGCTCCGGCCGCCAAACGAATTTCCGGTTTCACAATGCTTCCGTCCGGTGAATGAACCATTCCGTCCGACATCTCGTCAGGATGCTTACCGGCAGGCGCGTTGCTTAAAAGCAGCTTAAGACGATTCAACTGATTGACCTCGCTGGAACCAGGATCGTAGTCAACCGCTGAGATATTTGCCCCTGGATAACGGCGGCGCAATTCCTTAATCATACCCTTTCCAGTCACATGGTTAGGCAGACAGGCAAAAGGCTGGACACAGGCAATGCTCGGCACACCCGAATGGATAAGCTCCACCATCTCGGCAGTAAGGAACCAGCCTTCACCAGTGATGTTTCCCAGCTGAACAATATCGTCAACACCCTTCATCAGATCGTAAATCAGGGAAGGCGGATCAAAGCGGCGGCTCTTTTTAAGCGCTTTCTTTATATATCGGCGGTATAACTCCAAGAACCACACAAAGAGTTTTGCGTTACGCTCTGTTTTTTTCGGGAAGGCAAGCTCCTGGTGGCGGAAAATACCCGTGCTGAACGAATAGAAAAGGAAGTCCGCAAGGTCAGGCATCACACATTCAGCCCCCTCACGCTCTATAGTCTCCACAATCTGGTTGTTTGCAGTCGGATGGAATTTAACAAGAATCTCACCAACAACACCGACACGCGGCTTCTTGATTGGCAGAAGCTCAAGATTGTCAAAGTCGCGGATTATTCCCTTGATCAGCTTATGATAAGAGTGGATGGACAGAGACTTTATCATCTTTTCAGCCTTGGCATTCCACTTTTCGTAAAGGGCATCGGCAGAACCAGGCACCTTTTCATAAGGACGTGTCCTGTAGAGCACACGCATAAGCACGTCGCCGATCATAAGCGCACGCATTGCCCTGTGCAGCAGCGCAGGAGTAATCGTAAAGCCAGGATTCTTTTCAAAGCCCTGGGCACTAAGCGAAATGACAGGCACCTTGCTCATACCGGCGTCGTTCAGTGCACGGCGGATAAAACCAATGTAGTTAGTCGCACGGCAACCGCCACCCGTCTGGGTAATCAGCAGACTTGTATTGTTCAAGTCGTATTTTCCGCTCTGCAGGGCCGAAATCATCTGTCCAGCAACCAGGATTGAAGGATAGCAGGCATCATTGTTCACATATTTAAGACCAGTTTCAACTGCGGCCGGATCCACAGCATCCAGAACCACAAAGTTGAACCCGGAATAATTGAATGCATTCTTAAGAATCCTAAAGTGAATAGGACTCATCTGAGGCGCAAGTATAGTATGCTTGTACTTCATCTCCTTGGTGAACACCTGCCTCTGGTAAGCCGCACTCTTTACAGGAAGATGCACACGGTTGCGCTGACGTGCCTTGACAGCCGCAATCAGCGAACGGATACGGATACGCACAGCGCCAAGGTTGCTGCCCTCGTCAATCTTGATGAGGGTATACATGCGGCTCTTGCTCCTGAGGATTTCATCCACCTGGTCGGCAGTAACAGCGTCAAGTCCGCAGCCAAAGGAAGTCAGCTGCACAAGCTCAAGATTAGGCATTCCCGAAACAAAGGCCGCAGCCCTGTACAGACGGTTGTGGTAAGTCCACTGGTCAATTATGCGCAGAGGCCTCTCGATGGCACCAAGCTGGGCAACAGAATCTTCCGTGAATACAGCCAGCCCCAGTCCATGAATCATCTCAGGAATACCATGGTTGATCTCAGGGTCAAGATGGTAAGGACGCCCCGCAAGGACTATACCGTTTGCACCACGGCGTATAATCTCCTCAAGAGCCTCCTCTCCCGCAGCCTGGACATCAGCCTTGAACTGCTCCTGCTCCTTCCATGCCGCCTCTACAGCCTCCTCAACCTGCCGCCTTGTAAGAACCTCAAAGTGCGGATGCAGCTCCTCATAGAGACGCTCGGCAAGACGGTCCTTGTCATATATAGGAAGAAAAGGATTCATGAATAAAAGACTCTTGTCCTGCCTGATCTGGTCGACATTGTTGCGCAGAACCTCAGGATAACTGGTGACAATAGGACAATTGTAGTGGTTTCCAGCCCCCGCATCCTCCTGCTTTTCATAAGGAGCACAAGGATAGAAGATAAACTTGCAGCCCATGTTCAAAAGACTTTCCAAGTGGCCGTGACTTATCTTTCCGGGGTAACAGACAGACTCAGACGGAATAGTCTCAAGACCTTTTTCATAGACACCACGGCTTGAACGCGGAGAAAGACGCACCCTGAACCCCAGTTTTGTAAAGAAAGTGAACCAGAGCGGATAATTCTCGTACAGATTCAGGACGCGCGGAATTCCCACATCGCCCATGACCGCTTCATCCGGCTTGAGAGGAATGTATGAAAAGAGCCTCTTGTACTTCCACTCAAAGAGATTCGGCAGATTCTTAGGATCCTCGCTGTCGTCAAGCTGGGACGCCTCCTTATTGCTTGCGTC
>CAMNHD010000096.1 GCA_946538875.1 uncultured Treponema sp. | reverse complement strand
CCGTATTCCAAAAACCTTTGAAGACAACCTATGAGCAACATCAGTCCTTGGATTTGACGGGCCTGATTGTGATGGGAACTTATTCAAACGGATTGAACAGCCTCTTTTTGGATTACAGCGTAAGTCCCCAAAACGGCAGCCCCTTGACGGAACTTGGCGGCAATACCGTAACTGTAAGCCGTGGCAGCCTGACAGCCACCTTTATCGTAAACGTGGTGGAAGAAATCATTTATGGAAAGCTTCCTTCTATTACCGTATCTGTGGCAGAGGGCAGTGACATTTCAATCAGCCAGTCCAGGGGCGAGGGCTTTGTTGAGCTGACTGCTCCTGCCGATTATGAATCTTACCAGTGGAAGGTGAATTCATCGCTTGCCGGCGTGGAAAAAGATTTTGTCTTTAACACATCTGAGCTGGTAAAGGGCAATTACCAAATCTTCCTTAAGGCAAAGTCTTCCGACGGAACCTATAGAAGCGCAACAATTTACATTCAGGTTGAATAGTCGGACAGGGAGTGAAAAAAAATGAAACATACATCTACTTTTGTGCTTACAATTTTGCTTGCCACAGCTTCAGCTTTCCTTGCTCAGGGCTGCAGCAATGCTGCCATAGAAACAAATGCTGCAGGAAAAGCCTATATTACTCTTGGGGCATCAGCTTCCCGCACTGTGCTTCCCACCTTTGACACGGCTAATTTTAACAGCTATGTTCTTACTGGCTCGCTGAATGACGGTGAAGTTCAGACCTTGGGCTCCTGGTACAGCCTGAACAATGTGAGCCTTGAGCTGCTTGCCGGTTCCTGGGACTTTACCCTTGCCTGCAAGAACGGTTCTGCTGTGCTGAGCGGCAGCCTTGAAAATGTGGTCATTGCTGAGGGAAACAATCCCCTGCATTTTGTCCTTTCACCACTTTCCGCAGGAAGTTTGAACGACTACGGAATCATTCAGGTGACGGTAAAAGTTCCTTCTTCTGTTCATGCTGTAACGGCGGGACTCTTTGACGTGGAAAACGATGAGGAAATCTCTGAGTTCAAGGCGGAAGACCTGTCGCTTTCCAACGGAAGCGTCCTTTATAAAAAACAGGCTGTGTCCGTGGGTTCCTACATCCTGCGCTTTTTTATGTACGGGGACAAGGAAAAGACTGTCCTTTTGAATGAGTACAGCGAAGTTGTAAATGTTGCAAGCCAGGCTTCGAGTACGGCCCAGAGGGCCATCGAAGCGGTAAATGAATCTTACTCCATTGAATATGAAGTGGGGGAGGGCAAGGTTAAGGAGGGAGTCTCTTACCAAAGGGCCTATTCTATTTTTTCCGACATAAAGCTGCTTTCTGCAGATGACCTTGAATATGCTGACCATGTATTTGTCGGCTGGTACGAAAATGCAGACTACAGCGGAGAGAGGGTAACTTCCATTGCCGCAGGTACACAAACCGGAAACAAGACCTACTATGCAAAGTGGGCGGTTCTTGCAAACTACAGCCTTGCCTCTGATTCTATTGCAGACAAAATCCGGGTTTTGGAAAAGGACGGAGCTTACACTATCAAGGCAACAGGCAACTGTTCTTCATCAATACTGTCAGCAATTGCTACGGCCCTCAGGGAACGCCCGGATATTACAGTTGACCTTGACCTTTCTGCCACCACCGGCCTTGCTTCTGTGGCTTCAAAACAATTTGAAAACTGCAGTAACCTTACAAGCCTTGTTCTTCCGGTTTCAGTTACTTCTATGGGAAGTGCTGCTTTTGCAGGCTGCGGAAGCCTTACAAGCATTACCATTCCTTTTGTCGGTGCAACGGAAAATCCAAGCTCTGCCTCATCAAGCACTGTTTTTGGCTATATCTTTGGAACTACAAGCTACACTGGCTCGGTTGCTGTCGAGCAGCGTTGGGCGGCACAGTCTTCGTCATCATCATCATACAAGAACACCTATTATATTCCCGCAAGCCTTGCAAAAGTTACGGTGCTTGGCGGAAAGGTTATGTACGGTGCTTTCTACAACTGCAAGAATTTGACAGAGATAAATCTTGCCGACGGAATTTCTGTGATAGGTGACTATGCCTTCTACTACTGTTCGGGAATAAAAGGACTTGTACTGCCATCTTCGGTCACAGCTGTGGGAACATATATGTTTGCTTATTGTTCTGCCCTTGAGTCTATGGAGATTCCGGCAAAGGTACAGACTATAAATACTGATGCATTCTACCGCTGTACATCTCTTGCTTCTGTGGACTTTAGCAAAGCTGCTGCCCTGAAGAAAATTGACAACTATGCATTCTCCGGATGCTCTGCATTTACCGGAATCGTAATTCCCGAAAGCGTAACGTCAATAGGTCAGAGTGTATTCAACGGCTGCTCTGCGCTTGAGGAGATAACCCTGCCATTTGCCGGAAGCTCAGCCACTGCGACTAGCGTTTCTTCGGCAAGTCTTTTTGGCTATATCTTTGGAAGCGGCTCTTATACGGGAAGTTATACTGCAATTCAGAGGTATCCGTCTTCTTCATCTTCAAACACTTCGTCAGTATCTTACGTTCTTCCTTCGTCTTTAAGGAAAGTTACGATCACAAAGCATGCCCCCCTTGGATATACTTTTTATGGCTGCGAAAAGATTGAAGAGATAAATATTCCTTCTGGCCTCACAAAGATACCTGAATATATTTTCTACGGCTGTTCCGCCCTTAAAGCTTATGCTATTCCAGAAAGCGTAACAGCCATTGGAACTTATGCTTTCTACAATTGTTCTGCTTTGGAGGCGATTGTTCTTCCTGAGGCTTTGGAAAGTCTGGGGTCATATTCTTTCTACGGAGCCTCTTCAATAAAGGCTGTGGCAATTCCTGCAAAGCTTGCGGCGGTAAGTTCCTCAAGTTTTTATGGCTGTACATCCCTTGCCTCTGTGGACTTTAGCAAAGCTGCTGCCCTGAAGAAAATTGAAGGCTATGCATTCTCCGGATGCTCAAGTCTTTCTGCTGTATCCCTGCCGGAAACACTTACCAGCATTGGCAACAGTGCTTTCTATGGATGTTCGGCATTGACTTCCTTTGTGGTGCCAGATTCTGTGACAACAATCGGAAGCGCAGCCTTTGGTGGGTGTTCCGGTCTCAGGGAAATGACTGTGCCTTTTGTTGGCGGAACAGCAGTCAACCAGTCTTACACTACGCAAGAAACTTTGTTCGGTTATATCTTTAGCACTTTAAGCTATGAGGGTGGAACATCGGTAAAGCAGGAATACAGGACCAGCTCCACATCTAATACAGCAAATTATACTACATACTATTTGCCAACGTCCCTTAAGAAACTGACTGTAACAGGAAAGTCCAGCTCAAAGATTGCAGTGCAGGAGAGGGGCCTTAAAAGCTGCAGTACGCTGGAAGAAATTATTATAGAAGACGGAAGCCTTGAAGGCTCCGCATTTGCTGAGAACACTGGCCTGAAAAGGGTAAGAATTTCTGGTTCTGCCACAAGCCTGCCTTCATATGCCTTTAGCAAATGTTCTGCCCTTGAATCTGTGGAACTGCCGGAGAGTCTTACTACAATTAATACCTATGCATTCAATGAATGTTCTGCCCTTGCACTTTATGTTCCGGCATCAGTCACGAAAATCGAAAGCAATGCTTTTTACAAGTTGAAGAGCGTGCACTACAAAGATCATGAAACCACAGATCTGTACGGAGCGCTGAGCCTTGAGGAAGACTATGAAATTCAAAACCTTGTCGAAACAGAGAATGATTCTTGCCATGTTCACCGGGAATATGACAAATACTGCAAAATCTGCAAAGAGACAGTTGCCCATGTGGACGAGGTCATTGAAGACCATAATTATGTAGACGGGGCCTGTACAAAATGTGGTGTTAAAGGATATGTAACTGTAACGCCAAAGGGCCGCTACAAGTTTACTGAATCAAATGGTAAGTGGACTTCCGACAACAAGGGGAAATCCTCAACGACTGCAAGTACAATCTGGACTGTGGCAGGCTATTCCAAGATAAAATGGACTGTCAGCAGCGAAAAAAATTATGACAAGCTTATTATAAAAGTTGACGGGGTGGAAAAAGTTAGTGGCGCAAGTGGTTCCGACTCAGGTACTATAAGTCTTGCAGCGGACAGTGAGCACACAGTTGAGGCAAGTTATTCAAAGGATGGCAGTAGTGACAGTGGCTCCGACTGCGCAACCTTGACATTTGAATAGTTTTTAGGCAGCCTGTTCTGAATCGTAAGGTTCCGAACAGGTTGCTTTTGCCTAGTTTGCAAAAGCTCTCCCCTCAAAAAAAGTGTAAATATTTCAGAAAAGAGTTTTTCTTTCGGGTGGCTTGATTTAATCTGAATGCTTTGCTACAATGCGGTCATTATGAAAAGAAAAGTTTTTTACATTTTTTCCCTTCTGGCCGCCTTGCTCTTTGTGGCATGTCCAAAGACGACCGGTTCTGATGACGATGGAAGCAGAATTCCTGCTGATATTACCCTGGATTATGTGACCCTTGACTATGCCGATGTAAGCAAAGCCAATCCTCTCAAGGGTTTTGCCACCTGGGAAGAGGCTTCCCGCAACGGTGTCCCATGCAGCCTGGAATATGTTCCCATAAAGTTCAATCAGGTTCTTGTTGCGGAAAATACCTGCGACTATTCAGTGGTGGAGAAAAAGCTTGAAAATGCGAGAAAGCGGGGACATCAAGTAATCCTCCGCTTTATAATCGATGAGCCAAAATCAGACAGTCCGAACGAGGGCTTGTATCTTCCTGACTTCCTTTCTGATGTGGCAAGATTCCAGTACTGGACAGACAAAAGCAAATCCACCCCTTACGGCTACTCGCCAGACTACAACGATGAGGAGCTTTTGGGACAGATTCTCTTTTTTATCGGGGAGCTTGCCAAAGAATATGACGGCGACCCCCGCATCGCAAACCTTGAGACTGGTCTTATCGGCCACTGGGGCGAGCAGCATGTCTATTACCTTGAGGTCATAAAAAATACAGAAGCCTATGTGACCGACGCAACCTACGAGGCTTTCTTCAAGAAATTTTCCGAGAGTTTCAAGACCACCCAGATTTCCATACGTTCTCCAAGCAGGCCCGGTGTTTACAAGTACGACAACCTTGGCTACTACAACGACATGGTTTACAGTGACAGCGACGACAAATACTTTAGGGAAATGCTTGCGACAAATGATGTCCTTGCCCCGCGCATGGGACCTCTGATGGTAACGGGTGAGTTTGCCCCTCCGCTCCAGGTTGACTTCCTTGGCAACTGCGGAAAAGGCAGCCAGGCTTTTGAAAAGTATATGGACCGCATAGGAGAGTTCCATGTGTCTTCCCTCTTGTGTGGAAAGGCATTCAATCCTGAATACTTTGGTACAGAAAGTGCCAAGGCAGACGTTTTTACCGCATCCGATGCCCTGGGCTATAATTTTACTGTCGAAAAAGCAGGAACAAAAGTTGCTGACGGAAAGCTGTATGTTGAGCTTACTGTAAAAAACACAGGTGTGGCCCCCTTCTACTACAAATGGCCGGTGCTTCTTGCCCTTGCAAAAGACGGCGAGCTTGTGCAGAGCTATACGACTGACTGGGATATAAGCTCTGTGGGCAATGGCGAGAGCAAGACCTTTGACTGTGAGCTGACCCTTGAGCAGGCCCTTGATGAAAATACAAGGATTCTTCTTGCCGTCCCCAATCCTGTGGAAAAGTGCTGGCCCATTTCCTTTGCAAACAAGAATATGGATAAGGATATAGAAGGCTATCTTACCCTTAAATAGTTTCTGTAGGCAGTTGCTCCGGCAACTGTTTGCAGAGAATTTTTTTACATGCGGCCCGGCGTGGAAGCCCGTAGTAGCAAAATATGGGGCAAAGCCTCAGATTTTGCTATGAGTGGCAGCGAAGGCTGGAAGGCCGGTGCACCGACCGGGCTTTTGTTGGCAGGGGAACTTCCCTTGTGTGGAACAAGGACGCCGCAATATGAAAATTCTTGAAAACAATGGAAGAATTTGTCAAAAAAATCCTTATACCACTTGCACAAAATTTGAAAATATAGTACAAATATTTTACATTCTAGCCCGAAATGGGTGTGCCCTAAGAGGGCGGGTTCTTTGAGAAGTCAGGCGGACGGTGTGTGGCTGTCCGGCGAAAATCGTAAAGCTAACTGGTTCACACCCGGTTTTCAGATTTTCACAGCCCTTGAATGTGGAAGGTTGCCGTCGGCACCTTCGGTAAAAGTTGCAGTCTTGGGTTTCTGGCGTACTGATTCAGTTCTTTGGGTCAGAAAGAAAAAGGATTTTGGTACCAAACCGATTGTGTTGGCAATGTCCGGTGGACTAAAACCGACTGCTTCGAAAAGATGAAGTAGATTGAGCTGTTTTTACAAGTTCCTTCTATATAATCATCATAATTTTGGTCAAAGTGTGTATGCGAAAGTG
>CAMNHD010000095.1 GCA_946538875.1 uncultured Treponema sp. | reverse complement strand
TCTACCACCCCAACGCCTACGAAGATGTCAAGGACAAAAACCTCCTGGTCTTCGGCGCAACATACGATTCAGTCTCGCCAATCAACGAAATGGTCCTGCCCCTTTGGAAACTCCTCGAAGCCCACAAAACCACAGCCATCCAAAAAAGAGTCGAATACCCCACCGAGCACGGACTCCTGGGCCGCCGCATTTCCATGATAAAAGAAATCGCAGCTTTTATCGACGCAGCCATAGAGCATCAGGTTTAAGGGGAAGTCCGCCGCGCGTCTCATCTTAAGCCGAGAATCTCATCCGCAAATTGCCAGCCGCCCCATTTTATGCTACAATCACTTCCATGAAGAAGGGAATATTTTACGCAGTCAGCACCGGGCCCGGAAACGCCGAGCTTCTTACCCTGCAGGCAGTCAGGATCCTAAAGTCATGCAGCGTCATCCTTTACCCGGAGACAAAAAGCGGCACCCTTGCCCTAGATTCGCTCCGGTCGCTAAAAGAGCTGGACCTTTCCCAAAAAAAACTCATCCCCTGCCCCTTCACCATGAGCGGCCAGGAGGATTACACTCCCATCGTCCGCCAAAGCAAAACATACCTGGACCAGGGCCAAGATGTGGCAATGCTTTCCATAGGCGATGTGTCCGTATATTCAAGCGCAGCCCAAACCACAGAGCTCCTCAAAGTCTCAGGCTATAAAAGCATCCTCATAGCCGGAGTCACATCCTTCTGTTCAGCCGCCGCCACAGCCGGAATTCCCCTCTGCCGCAAAGACGAAAAACTCACCATAATCCCCGCCGACGCCTGCTTCCAAAAAGGCATCCTGACCCGTGAGCTAAAAAGCGGAGGAACAAAAGTCCTGATGAAAATGGGCCGTCACCTTGACCAAATCATCTCCCTCCTGAACCAGGAAGGCCTGCTCAAAAATTCCATCCTGGTGCAAAACTCAAGCCAAAGCGACGAAAGACTCTACCGCGCCGACGAAATCCTCCTGCACCGCGGCAGCCTCGCAGAAAAAGCCTACCTCTCCCTAATCATCATAAAGCAGGAATAATTTTTCCGGAGCCACTTCCTCCAAAAACATTTGTGCGTTATCTCCAACCGGGTTTCCGTTCCTTTGCATTCCCCGCTTTCCAGGGTTCCGGCTGCCGCCTCCATTCGCCTGCCGGCGAACGCTCCGCGCCCTTACAATCGGGGCTAGTATTCTCTTTCCTCAATTTATTTGTCATCCAGCCAGACCGATTCCGTTCAATCAAAAATCATTCCCCAGGCGTGTACGCCGGCGTGGAGGGGCGCAGTTGGGGCAAGGCATGCCGCAGGCAGGACCTGCTCCAATGAGCGTGAGCGAACCCCGGAAGGCCGGTGGCTCAAAGCAGTGTTCCTTACTTTTTATACTGCCGGTGATAAATACATGTACCGTCCAAAAAAATAAAAAAATTTGCAGAAATTTGTCTGATTTTGAATTCCGGGAGCTAATTATATAGTAGTGAAATTTGTTTTGCGAGGCTTGTTTGTATGCAGATTTTTAGTTTTTCGCCTTTTGGTTATGAGGGTGCGCTTGTGAGTGTCGAGGTGGACCTACGGCGCGGAATTCCTGCGGTGGATATTGTGGGGCTTGCCGACGGTGCTGTAAAGGAAAGCCGTGAGCGGATGCGCTCTGCCATAAGGAATTCGGGGTTTGAGTTTCCGCCTGAACGGGTGCTGATTTCGCTTTCGCCTGCGGACTTGAAAAAAGAGGGCGCGGGCTTTGACCTTGCTGTGGCGCTTGCGGTGCTGAAAGCCAGGGAAAACTGCGGTTCTGATGACTCCAAGGCCCGGTCTGAGTCTGACGATATTCTGGTGCTGGGCGAACTTGAGCTTAACGGCAGGGTGAGGCCTGTGAAGGCCGTTCATGCGGCGGCCAGTACTGCCTGGGATTACGGGATACGGCGGTGCATTGTTCCTCTGGCAAACGAGCAGGAGGCGCGTGAGGTTCACGGAATGAAGGTCTTTGGGGCGGAGACTCTCTGCGATGCGTTCAAGGCTCTGCATTCGGAGGAGCTTTTTACGGGACGGTCTGGAGAAAGCTATGCCCAGGAGCAGTGTCTTCCTGATGGCGCGGTGAATGTTGGCGGGGTTTACTTTGGGCCTGTGCAGAGCGGCATGGACTTTGCGGAGGTTCACGGGCAGGAGCGGCTTGTGCGTGCGCTGCAGATTTGCGCGGCGGGTGGGCACAATCTTTTGGCTTTTGGGGCGCCGGGATGCGGAAAGTCTCTCTCTTTGCAGAAATTCCCTTCTATTCTGCCGCTGCTTACTGTGGAGGAAGCTCAGCCGGTGACGCGGATTTATTCTATTGCGGGCCTTTTAAAGAACGGTCAGTCCATGATACGTATTCCTCCGTTCAGGCAGCCTCACCAGACTGCGAGCATAGAGGGAATCTGCGGTGGTGGAATGCACTGCACTCCGGGAGAAATTTCTCTTGCCCACAACGGTGTCCTGTTTTTGGATGAAGCGGCGGAATTCAGGACTTCTGTGCTGCAGATGCTCCGGGTTCCTCTGGAAAGCGGTTCCGTCACACTGAGCCGGGCCGGGCGTTCCACTGTTTTTCCTGCTGACTTTCAGCTTTTGATGGCGACTAACCCCTGCCCCTGCGGCTTTTATGGCAGCAGAGACAAAATCTGCCTGTGTTCGGCGCGGTCGGTGGAAATGTATTGGAAGAAGTTTTCCGGGCCGCTGTTGGACAGAATTGATGTGCGGGTCCAGGTTGAAAGCAATCCTGATTCCCGGGGAAAAAGCATTTCTTCTGATGACTTGAGGACGGACATTGCGCATGCTGTTCTTGCGCAGAGGAAGCGTCAGGGTAAAAAGAATGCGGCTCTGACCCCTGGGGAAATCTCTGACTTCTGTATCTGCGATCCTGATGCCAGGGAACTGCTTACTCTTGAGGCTGAACGTTACGGTCTTTCTCCAAGGGCTGTGGCTTCCTGCCTTAAACTGGCGCGGACAATTGCGGACTTGGCGGGAAAGCTTACGATTGACAGGGGCTGCATGGAAGAGGCTTTATCGTTCAGGAAAACTGAGGGAGGGCTTGCCGGAGGTATAGAGGGAAGTATTGCCTAGGCTGCACAAGGCTTTGAAAAAGTCCGGGCACAAAAAAAGCACTTGACTTTGCGGTAAAATCAAGTGCCTGTCAGTACCGGCTCTGAGACTTGAACTCAGACACGCTCGCGCGCAAAAGATTTTGAGTCTTTCGTGTCTACCATTCCACCAAGCCGGCAAATATATATATAAAAGTATAACAAATCCAGAAGAGTTGTTCAAGGGGTTTTGAAAAAAAATCAGAGGTTTATTAAATGGAAGAAATTCGCTATAATCTGCTCAAACAAACTGTCCTGAACATGGCCAGACAGACTGCGCTTATGTTTTCATGCTACCTGGCAGAAGATGAGGACGATTATCAGGAGTTACCAATGCAGCAGAGTCCGGAACAGGTTTTGAAATCGGTATTCGGCTATGATAATTTCAGACCCTTGCAGAGAGAGATAATCCAGAACGTGCTGGACGGCCGCGATACTCTGGCGGTTATGCCTACTGGCGGAGGAAAATCTCTGTGCTACCAGATTCCGGCTCTTATTTTGAACGGGCTTACTGTTGTGGTATCGCCTCTGATTGCATTGATGGAAGACCAGGTTACACAGTTGGAGGCGGTTGGAGTTCCTGCGGTTTTCCTGAACTCTTCATTGGATTTTGACGCTTATATTGACACATGCCGGAGAATCAGACGAGGAGAAATCAAGCTGCTGTATGTTTCCCCGGAAGGACTTAACACCAGGCGCATCCAGGATCTTCTTCATGACCAGAACATCTGCATCAAGTGCATCACTATTGACGAGGCGCACTGCGTGAGCGAATGGGGCCATGACTTTAGACCTGACTACATGGAGATTGCGAATGTGCGCTCCCAGTTTCCTGGTGCGGTGTGTCTGGCGCTTACTGCGACTGCAACACGTCAGGTTCAGTCTGACATTGTCAACCAGCTGCGCATGGAAGAACCTTCTGTCCTTGTCTCCAGCTTTAACCGTCCCAATCTTTTTCTTGAGGTCAAGAGGAAAAATGACTCAACAAATCAGATTATATCTTATCTAAGGGATCATCCCGGGCAGAGCGGAATAATCTACTGCTTTTCGCGCAAACAGGTTGACGAGCTTACGGACACTCTATGCTCTTACGGCTTCAATGCGCTGAACTACCATGCGGGTCTTTCCGACGAGGAACGCAGTTCCCATCAGCGTGACTTTATCAGTGACAAGGCCGACATAATGGTTGCGACCGTTGCTTTTGGTATGGGCATCAACAAACCGGACGTCCGCTTTGTCATACACAATGATCTGCCTAAGTCCATTGAACAGTACTACCAGGAAATCGGCCGTGCGGGAAGAGACGGGCTTCCTGCTTCGGCACTGCTTCTCTACAGCATGTCTGATATCCAGAAAGTACGGTACTTCTTTGACGAGTCGGCTGATTCTGCAAAGGCTGAACGTCTGCTACAGGGCATGATACGTTACTGCGAGGCGCGCACCTGCAGAAGGCATTTCCTACTGGCTTACTTTGGCGAGACTTACAATCCGTTCGGGGATGACGGCAGCGAAAGCGACACATGCTGTGACGTTTGTTCGCGTGGAGAAATAAAGCTGAACGATGTGACTATTCCTTCGCAGAAATATCTTTCCTGTGTAATACGCACAAGGCAGCACTTTGGGGCCACTTACGTGATTGATGTGCTTATGGGCTCAAACAGCAAGCGTATCAAGGACAATGGGGACCAGAAACTAAGCACTTGGGGAATAGGAAAAGAACTTAGCCGCGATGACTGGAGGGAACTGAGTGACTGTCTGGTGGATGCCGGTTACCTTGAAAAATCCATGGAAAACGGAGTTTTGTCGGTCACGGCTTTTGGGCGCAAGTCTCTTTCCTCACGTGAAGAAATAAAGCTTCCCATTGAATTCAACAGAAAAACTGTGCCGGCCCATTCCATGGCCATTCCAAAGAACAAGGCAAAGCCTGGACTAATTGATGAAAATGACGGTGAGGCGGCCCGCATTGCCACAGAGCTCAGGTCATGGAGGCGGAGACGTGCTGATGACATGAATGTTCCGCCTTACGTGATCTTTGGTGACAAGACACTCTTTGACATTGCAAACCGCAAGCCCCGCTCGTTCAGTGCGCTGCTTGACTGTTACGGCATGGGAAGCGCAAAGACTCAGCAGTACAGTGACGAGATTTTCCGCATAGTGCAGGGAGACTTGTAGCGGGCTAGGTGGCGCTTACGCGGACTGGTGTGCTGTTATGCAAACAGGGGCCAGTTACGAAAACCGGTGTCTGCTCACCAAACACGGGCCGGCACCGCAAACCGGCAGCCGCTCACCAAACACACGCCGGCACCGCTAACTGGCAGCCGCTCACCAAACACGGGCCGACACCGCTAACTGGCCTCAAGAAAACTTGAACCACTTAAAGTCAAAGCTGCTGCCCGGAAGGAACACAAAGCTCACCGTACACTTACCGGGTATACCCTCAAGCGCAAAAGTTTTTTCCACAAAGTCCTCTGTCGCGTCAAACTCGATTATACGGTTGACCGCCAGCTCCCCGCCTGAAAACTTAACATGCAGCGTATTGTGCACATGTGCCCTTCCGCAGACTACAAGCTGCTTTGCGGCACAATCACCAAAGTCCATGTCCCTGAACTCAAGCACAACATTATTGCCTATACCGCTGATGCAGTCCGCCTCTCTGCAGAAAGAATCCCCGACCACAGAGCTACTGTCAAGCGCATTCAGTCTGGCAAAAGCCTTTGGACTTTTTTCAAAGCAAAAGCCCTTGAACGAAAGGCCTGTATTGAACACAAAGGTAATAGTCTGCACCCCGAACAGTCTGCGCGGCAGCTCAAAAGTATTTTCCTGGTACACGTTGTAGCGGCTCTTTGCAGAATAATGGCAGTCCATCAGTTTACTTGCGCCGGCTCCTCCTGATGCGGTCAAAGAAGTTCCGGTACCGGGACTTCCCTGCCAAAGTTCAAAGTCCAGCTCATTGTCAAAGGAAAAAATTGGAACAGTAATCCTTCCGCTTCCGTCAGAACCAAAGTCCAGGTTCTCAAAGACAAAACAGGTGCGTTCCTTGTGACACAGGACACCTCCTTCAAAACTAGGCTCAAGAGCCGAGGAGCTGTGCGAACACTTGCACGCCTCCACAAATCCGTAAGGACTGCGGCTAGTCTGTCCAAGACCTTCCACCGAGCACTCAATCTCGCTGATGACCTGCTGACAGTCTGTGGAATTGTCCGCAGAGCAGCAAAGCCTGAACTTACCGTCCGACAAAGCCTTTAACACCGCATGTTCCCCGAACTCCCCGCTTATTGTCTCTATATCCACA
>CAMNHD010000094.1 GCA_946538875.1 uncultured Treponema sp. | reverse complement strand
AGGATGGCGGGGATGTAAACGGCGGTGAACCTGGAACCGGCGGCGGAGGAGATGAATCTGATCCGGACCCTGATGGCGGAAACGGAAATTCTGAGGCTGACATTGGGGAAAGCGACTTTCTTAAGGGCTACATCACAATGAAGGAAATTGAAGGGGGCACTTTTAAGTTCAAGTATGGCCCTGATGATGAAGCAGAAGATGTGACTGTGGGCAAGTTCAAAATTTCTGCGACGGAAATCACCCAGGAGCTTTTTAAAGAAATCATGGGCTTTAATCCCAGCGCTTTTACGGATGATGCTGCCGATGATGAAGTGCAGGAAAAACGTCCTGTGGACAGCGTAAGTTTTTATGCGGCCATGGTCTTCTGTAACAAGCTTAGCAAAAAAGAGGGGCTTTCGCCTGTTTACAAAATCAAGGGAAGCACTGAGCCTGATGACTGGGGAGACATTCCCGAAGCAGACGATGCTGACTGGAACGATGCGGAAGAAATCTTGAGCGCAGGGGGTTACCGGCTTCCCCACGAAAGGGAATGGCTCTTTGCGGCTTTGGGTAACACGGCAGAATCTTTTGGCGGCTATGACAGCTCTTCTTTTTCCGGCTGCAGCAGTGAGAGCGAACTTCCTAACTACGGCTGGTACAAGGCCCGCTTTGACGAAGAGGAAAACAACTTGAACGGCGGCAATTCCGATGGCAAGACCCACGAGGTTGCAAAGAAGCTTCCCAACAGCAACGGGCTTTACGACATGAGCGGCAACGTGTGGGAACTTTGCTGGGACACAATCGGTGACGGCAAGCGTGTGCGCCGCGGCGGAGCCTGGGAGTCTGAGTGGACTGACCAGCTTTCCCTTTCCACAAGATGGGATATTCCTGCTAATGCTGGCTGGAACGGCACAGGCTTCAGGATTGTCCGCAAGTTGTAACTTTTACAGATTTTACAAAAATGAATCAAAATTTGTAAAAATGTAAAAATATTACTTGACAAATGTTAAAAGCGGTTTTACACTTTACTTAAGTTCGTAAAATTGCTTTTACAAATGCACTAGGGGAAGGGCAGAAACTATTTCTTGCACTTGCTGCCTTTCCCCTCTGTTAAACAAGTTCAAATTCATAAAGGAGGTAGGCATGAAGTCTAAGTCAAAAACCCTGCTGTATATCCGCGATCACTGGCAGCTTTATGTGGTTTTTCTTCTTCCGGCTCTCGTTCTTACAATTGTTTTCCGCTACATTCCCATGGGAGGAATTTT
Organism: uncultured Treponema sp.; assembly: GCA_946538875.1. The sequence goes on along the minus strand of CAMNHD010000094.1, from coordinate 5,201 downwards.
CATTGCTTTTCAGGATTACAACCCCATCAAGGGAATCTTGGGCAGCCGCTGGGTTGGTTTAAAGCATTTTGCCCGCTTCCTTTCATCTCCTGATTTCCTGAGCTATCTTGCAAACACTTTAAAGCTCAGCATTTACGGCCTGCTCTGGGGCTTTCCTGTGCCGATTATTCTGGCCCTTCTGCTTAACCGGGTTCAGAGTCCTGGAATCAAGAGGAACATTCAGCTGGTGCTTTACATGCCCAACTTTATTTCTGTCATAGTGATTTGCGGTATGGTCAGGATTCTTCTTTCCGTCAAGGGACCGATAAATTCATTTTTGGGAACACAGTTTAACTTTATGGCTGCCCCCCAGGCCTTCCGTTCAATCTACATCATAAGCGGCATCTGGCAGGGTGCGGGCTGGGGATCAATCATGTACACCGCCGCCCTTGCAAATGTCAACCATGAGATTCGTGAGGCCGCCATTCTTGACGGGGCAAACATCTTTCAGGAAATCCGTGTGGTGGAATGGCCTGCAATCAAAAACATTGTGGTGATTCAGTTCATTTTGCAGGCAGGAAACATAATGAGCATCGGTTTTGAAAAAGCCTTTGCCCTGCAAACTGACCTGAACCTTGCTTCGTCGGAAATCATCGCCACCTATGTTTATAAAAAAGGTCTTCTTGACGGTGACTACGGTTTTTCCACTGCGGTGGGACTCTTTAACACTATCATCAACGTGATAATGCTGATTGCCGTAAACAAGATTGCCAATAAGATTGATGAAGATCAGGGACTTTAGGAGGCTGAACTATGGAAAGAAATAGCAATTTTCTGAGGCTTTCCGCAAGGGACAAGATGGTGGTGAGGCTGGGCTATGTGCTTCTGGGACTTTTTGTCCTTGCCATTATAGTGCCTGTGGTCTACATCATTTTGGCTTCATTCATCGATCCCGTTACCTTGCAGAACAAGGGAATCACTTTTGACTTTAGCAAGTGGACTTTAACTGCCTACAAGCGTGTTCTTGCCAACAAGGCAATCTGGACAGGCTTTTGTAACGCCGTGCTTTATTCCGTGGTCTTTACCCTGATTTCCGTGGCGGTGACACTTCTTGCGGCATATCCCATGTCCCGTCCTGATTTCAAGGGAAGAAAATTCTTTAACGTGATTTTTGTAATCACCATGTTTTTTGGCGGAGGCCTGATTCCCACATACCTTCTTATCAGCAACCTGGGAATGATTAATTCAATCTGGGCAATAGTCCTGCCCGGTTCGTTCAGCGTGTGGAACATGATAATTGCCCGCACTTTTTACAGGGGTGTGCCCAAGGAACTGCAGGAAGCGGCTTATGTTGACGGTGCCAATGAAGTGACATATTTCTTCAGGATTCTGCTGCCGGTCAGCGCTCCCCTAATCATGGTGCTTTCCCTCTGGCAATTCGTCGGCATGTGGAACAGTTATTTTGATGCCATGATTTACTTGAACGATGCGGCCAAGCAGCCTTTGCAGCTGGTGCTACGTTCCATTCTGATTCAGAACCAGCCTGAGTCCGGGATGATTTCCGACATGCAGAGTACTGCGGCCAGGGCTCAGCTTGCCGAGCTTTTAAAATACGCAACCATAATTGTTTCCAGTTTGCCGCTGGTGGTGATGTATCCCTTCTTCCAAAAATACTTTGACAAGGGTGTTCTTATCGGCTCGGTCAAGGGCTGATGAAAAATATAAGGGAAGCTCGAAAAACTCGCCTTCGGCAATTTTTTCGAGCTTCCTATAAAAAACAAAGTCAGTTTCCAAAGCCGCCTGCTTTTGAAGCTGTCTGAATATGATTTCATTAAGGAGGATATAATGAAAAAAATAAGTATCTTGTTTTGTTCCCTGACAGCTGCTGCTCTGTGTCTGGGAAGCCTGGCTGCCTGCAAAGGAAAGGGTGTTGAGCTGAATTCCGGTGAAGTGCAGAAAGTTGATTTGTCAGAGCTTGAGTTCCCCCTGAAGACCAGGGCTGTGATTACGGGGCTTACAAGCTTTCCGCCGAGCACGGAGTCTGACCCTGCCAAGCGCACAATCTTTAAGCGTCTTGAGGAAAAGACAAATGTGGAAGTTAAATGGACGGCCATACAGAGCGACCAGTGGTATGACAAGATAACCCTTGCCATGGCCACCCCCAAGAGCCTGGCGGATTTTGTCTTTACTGCAAACTTTAACGATTCAAATCTTTTGAAATATGCCGATCAGGGAATCATCATTCCGCTTGAAGGCTACATTGATGCCTACATGCCAAACCTTAAGGGCGTGTTCGACAAGTATCCTGAATACCGGGCCATGTGTACGGATGCAAAGGGGCACATCTGGGGACTTCCCTGGATTGAACAGCTGGGTTCGGGAAAAGAGGCAATTCAGGTAATCGACAACATGAGCTTTATCAACAAAAAGTGGCTGGATTTCCTTGGTCTTGAAATACCGACAAATGTTGAGGACTTTGAAAAAGTTCTCCTTGCTTTCCGCGACAAGGCCCAGCTGCTCAAAAAAGAATTCAAGATTGACGGAAGCGTCATCCCCATGTCATGTATTATGAACGATGGCGGTCAGGATCCCTACGTTCTGATTAACGGCTTTGGTGAAGGTTACGGGGACGCCGACAAGGGAAGGCATATTGCTGTTACCGATGAAGGCAAGGTGATTTGCAGCGCAACCCAGGAGGGCTTTAAAAAAGGAACAGCCTGGCTTCACAAGCTTTATGAGCAGGGGCTGATTGACCCCGAAGCCTTTACCCAGGAATGGTCCACTTATGTTTCCAAGGGAAAGTCTGGCCGCTACGGAGTATGTTTCAGCTGGGATGTGGCAAACATTGCAAATCTTGCCGACTATGTGCCTCTTCCTGTTCTTACTGCGGACACCCGCAACCTTACAGCCCAGAACGGTTCCTTTACCAGCGGCTTTGACAGGGGACGCTGTGTTGTGACTGCCGTTGCAAAGAATCCAGCCCTTGTTTGTGCCTGGCTTGATCAGATGTACGAGCCTTTCCAATCTCCGCAGAACAACTGGGGAACCTATGGCGAGGAAGATGACTTTGACATTTTTGTGCTGGGAAAAAACAAGGCTGGGGAAAAGATGCTGAAACACGCTCCTTTGGGAACTGCCTCTCCTGTTGAAGTCCGTGAAGCGGAAAGCGTGAACGGCCCACTGGCAATTCTTGACGAATACTACGGTGTCTATGTTACCTGCCCCGATGATGCCCAGTATCGCCTTGACTGGATAAAGGAATTCTACACCCCGGACATTCATGAAAAATATGTTTACCCCAACGTCTTTATGACCCGTGAGGACACCGAGGAACTTTCCAACATTCAGGCTGATGTCACGAAGACAATCAACACAGCCAAGTCTGACTGGGTGATGAACGGCTTTAGCGATCAGGACTGGGAGAACTTCTGCAAAAAACTTGAGTCTTACAAGCTCAAGAGGCTGCTTTCAATCTTCCAGAAATATCTTGATGCCTACAACGAAAACCTGGGAAAATAAGGGAGAAAAAAATGAGCATGCTGTTGCAGAAAGCCAGAGAATATGAAACCCGTGCAGCGTCCGCTATCGGTGCAGATGAGAGACCTGTCTTTCACCTTACACCGATGTGCGGCTGGATGAACGATCCCAATGGATTTTCCTTTTACAAGGGAAGCTACCATCTTTTTTATCAGTACAATCCTTACGGACTTCATTGGGACACAATGCACTGGGGACATGCAGTTTCAAGAGACCTCCTTCAATGGGAATATCTCCCGGCTGCTCTTGCACCTGATTCTGACTATGACTGCAACGGCTGCTTTTCTGGAAGTGCCATGGAAACTTCCGACGGGAAACATCTGCTTGTCTATACCGGAGTCAGGCAGATAAAAGAGGGGGATTCTGTAAAGGACGTTCAGGTTCAGTGCCTTGCCTTGGGTGACGGTCAGAATTATGAAAAGTTTGCGCAGAACCCTGTGATTGATTCATCCCTCTTGCCTGAAGGGACCAGCAAAAATGATTTCCGCGATCCAAAGATATGGAAACTTTCCGATGGAAGATTTTGCTGTGCGGTGGCAAATAGGGCTGCTGACGGAAGCGGACAGATTCTTTTGTTTACAAGCCAAGATGGAATCAGCTGGTCCTACTGGAAGCCCCTGGCGGAAAACAAAAAGAGATATGGCACAATGTGGGAATGTCCAGACTTTTTTTCGCTTGACGGAAAGAATGTCCTTTTGCTCAGCCCGCAGGATATGAAGGGAGATGAAGCCTTTAACCCGGGAAGCGGAACGGCATGTTTTATCGGCTCTTTTGATGAAAAAAACGGAAGCTTTGCCGAGGAATCTTTTCAGGCAGTGGACAGCGGCATAGACTTTTATGCCCCGCAGACAGTGCTTTCCCCTGATGGCCGCAGAATCATGATTGGCTGGTTGCAAAACTGGGACGACCTTGCCGTAAGAAAAAGCTCCTGCCCCTGGGCCGGAATGATGTCTTGTCCACGGGAGCTTTTTATAAAGAAGGGCAGGCTTTACCAATGGCCTGTAAAAGAGCTTGAGTCTTTGCGCAGGGAAAAAGTTTCTTATTCAAATGTTAAGCTAGGCGATGAAAGGCTTGAGCTTGCCGGTATTCATGGACGAGTTTTAGACATGGAGCTTGTACTTGCCCCTGCTTCGGAAAACTCTGTCTTTTCCATGAGGCTGGCGGAAGACGAAAAGCATTACACTGAAATCTTGTACAGGGCAAGTGAAAACACCCTCAGCCTTGACAGGAGCCGCAGCGGTTCAAGGCGTGCAATTTTGCACAGCCGTGAATGTCATCTTCTCTGCAAAGAAAAAAAACTTTCCCTGCGGCTTGTGATGGACAGGTACAGCCTTGAAGTTTTTGTAAACGGAGGTGAGCAGGTGCTGAGCCTTGCCGTATTTACAAAAGAGAGCGCAGAAAAAATTTCTTTTGCCGCAATTGGAGGGGCTGTCCTGAGCCTTGACATGTTTACACTAGTCTCCGGCAATCAGTGACAAGCCTTTAGTGCCAGACCCTTGCAGTTTTGCATGGTGCAGAGGCGAAAATGAAAAATACCATCTCTTTTGTATTCTGAAATTTTTTCTCTTGGAGCCGCCTGCTTTTTCCAGATTCAGTTTTTCTGCTCCAACCGGTTGCCCCTTGCACCCCCTTCCCCGCTTTCCGGGGCTACGGCTTCCGCCTCCGGTGCTTCGCACAAAAGCCCG
>CAMNHD010000093.1 GCA_946538875.1 uncultured Treponema sp. | reverse complement strand
CGCCTTTTCGCGCCACTTGGCGCGCGCTCACTACGCTACTCGGTTCTTTGGTACTGGTTATTTATTTAAAATAAAAAATCCCTCCCCGTTGGTTCGAGGAGGGGGAAAAAAAGCCAACTCCCGGACTTGAACCGGGATTACGAATATGCACCTCCTGTGCATATTCTCCATCCGGCTTCGTTCGCTGTCGGCGACCTCCTGTCGCCTTTTCGCGCCACTTGGCGCGCGCTCACTACGCTACTCGGTTCTTTGGTACTAGTTATTTTTATTTAAAATAAAAAATCCCTCCCGTTAATTCGAGGAGAGGGAAAAAGCCAACTCCCGGACTTGAACCGAGTACCTGCGCGTTACGAGGGCGCTGCTCTACCAGGTGAGCTAAGTTGGCGTGAATTTTAGTTTAGCATTTTTTGGGGGAATTGGTCAACTGGGACAAAAGTGTCCACTATTATTGACTGGTACAGAATGCACTTTTTTAAGGGAGTTTACGTCTATATACTACACTTTTACAAGGGAGTTTTCAATATATTACTGCACTTTTTCAAGGGAGTTTCATTATTTGCTGTTCCCGCCACTGATTTGAAAAAATTTTCCCCCTCCCCCTAGTCCCGATTGGAAGGGCGCCGGAGGCGTACACGCGTATTTGAGGCTTTGACAAGAAGCTTTCCGCCCGGGATGATGTTTGCTGTCAGCAAAAAAAATACCCCTGTTCCAGGCTTTAAGCGGGTATGGAACCCTGCAAAGCGGGGAAAGGGGTGTTGGGTCCGGCCGGTTGGAGAGACGGCATGGACTGTGGATAATTCAGTGCACTCCAAGGGAATATGCACCCACGGCTCTCACGGATTTTGCTGTCCGTTTTTCTGTGGGCGCAGGGGCATCTGCGGGTAATTTCCATCAGTGGAACCTGCGGTCAATTTCCCACGCGGACGGTTCTGCTACAGCTTGCGGTTGCGGCGGCTTTCCACACCGTGGGCGGCAAAGTAAGTGTCAACCGTGCGCTTCATGTCCATGATATTGCCGATAATCATGTAACTGTCAAAGATTTCCAGCTTGTTCTTGGACACCAGCTTGTTAAGCTCCTCGCGTGCCTCGTCAGGGCTGATTCCCGCCCAGTGGGCCACATCGTTCACCGTAAGGGCAAAACGGCGGCGCTGAGATCCTTCTGCGGCAGAGTTAGGCGTCATCTCGTCGTACATGACAAAGACATCGGCGACTCTGGCAGGAAGCTCGGAGATAATCAGTATGCCAAAGCGGCGGCGCTGATCGTAGATACGCTTGCAGAAGAGCTTGAGCAGAACCATGGCAATCTGCGGGTTACCGGTGACCAGAATGCGGAAGTTGTCCTTGTTGAACTCAAGGCATTTGACTTCGCCGCGGGCAATACAGGTGGCACTTCGCGGAGAATTGTCCAGGATTGCCATCTCGCCGAAGAATTCGCCAGGCCGCAGAATGTCAAGGTTTTTGATAGTGCCCTTGACACATTTTTCAAGCTGCACCTGACCGCTCTGGATAAGGTAAAAGCAGTCTCCGGGCTCAAATTCGCAGATGATTACATCACCATCGTGGTAAGTCTTGGAAAAACGCTCGAACATAGGCAGCTCGAACTGCTTTAGCGAATTGTCATTGTCCTTGGCGCGCATAGTCTCGTGCCAGTTGTCATCAGAATTCTTGGCCTGACGCTGAGCCTGCAGCTCCGCTTCTTCCAAAAGACTCTTGACGTTGGAACCATTCGGTGCAGAGGGGAACTTTGCAAGCAGCTTCTTGCAGACTTCGGCACAAGAGTGGTACTTCTGCTCGTCATAGAAGCACTTGGCCACAATCAGCATACCGATTTCCGGCGGGAAGGAAAGGGCCTCGTTCTTTAGCACAGACTCTGTCTTGTGGTGGATTTCGCGGAGATTCTTGCTGAAAACCTTGAGCATCTTGAGCACAACTGCCTGGTTGGGGCTGAAAATCTTTTCAAATTCCTGGACAGTCACCTGAACCACCTGAACTTCAGTCGTACAAGTGGCAGTCTCCATGCGCGGCTTGTGGGCAAGGGCATTCTTTACACCGAAAAATTCACCCACGCTCAAAGCCTCACTGATTTTGTTACCCGTCTCCAGGTCATTCTGAGTCAAAATTACGGTTCCGGCCTGAAGTATAAAAATACGCTCGTCCTTGTCGCCTTCAAAGAAAACAATGGAACCTTTTGTATATGGTACAATTTTTGGCATAAAACTTCCCCTTTTATTGCTCTATGTAACACAACAGCAACTGAAATTTAAGGTAGGTTGATAAAAAGACAAAAGTTTTAAACAACCTTCTTTTATTATATCATAAATCGGCAAAATGTGCTAATATTTTTAATGAATATGATAGATTTACACACTCATTCTACAGCATCCGACGGAACGTTCGCCCCGGACGAACTGGTGACATATGCCCACAGCAAGGGAATCACCGTCATGGCGCTCACCGACCACGACACAACACGCGGTCTGGCACAGGCGCAGGCCCAGGCAAAGAGCCTTGGAATAACATTCATTCCAGGAATAGAAGTGACAGTGGACTGGCCTACAGGCGAATTCCACCTTCTAGGACTTGGCCTTACAAAAAAGTCACCCGATTTGGCCCAGATAATCGACTTTCTTGAACAGGAGAGGCACAACCGCAACATCAGGATGGCAGAAAAACTCAGGGAACAGGGAGTCCCCATCACATACCAGGAAGTCTACGAACAGTTCCAGACCCCCAACCTTGGCAGGCCACACTTTGCCCAATTCATGGTACAGAAAGGAATTATCAAGCAGAGGCAGCAGGCGTTCGACCTTTACTTTGCAAAAGGCAGGCCCTGTTACGTCGACCGGGCAGGCGCAGACCTGGAAAAAGCCGTAAAAGCCATAAAAAACAGCGGCGGCATCCCCGTCCAGGCACATCCACTTTCCATGTACGTTTCGTGGGGCAAAATGGACAACACGATGATAGAAATCCAGTCCAAGGGCGTCATGGGGCTTGAGGCGTGGCATCCCGGCGTGCGTATTGCAGAAGCGGAGCGTCTTGAAGAACTTGGAAACAAACTCGGCATGGTCGTGACCGGCGGCAGCGACTTCCACGGCGAAAAAGTCCGTGCAGACAGGCACATCGGCTTTACCGCAGGCAAAAAAAAGATAGAAGACCGCCTGTGGGAAGAAAACCTCAAGCCGGCACTCCTCAAGCTGAACGGCGGCATCCTCCCCGAATTCTGCGGATAATTCAGTATAAAAAATAATGGGGCGTCCTGACTATAAAAACAGTCAGGTCACCCCAAACAAAAAGCGAATCCACGCACCGGTGTTCCGCCGCTTGCCTACGGCCGGCCCTAAAGGGCTCACGCCTTGCGGCGTGCCGGCTCCATACCGGGCCCTGCTTCTTTTCCGTAAACAAAACAAGTGGTATCAGCAGGGGCCGTGATTCGATAAAAGAAGGCTTAGCGTCCGTTCTTTACAGTAAGGATTCCACCCACTATAAGACAGTTCTTTGCCAGGGCCAGACACCAGTGCAGCCATCCGTTGCCCTTGTTGAAGTCAGTCTTTGCATAATAAATAAGAGCCGCAACTGTAACCACAATCCACACAATCAGTGTAACATACTTGATTACATCGTCAAATTTACCCAGGTCAATACCGATTGCCTTGATAAAGAAGCATACACCGCAGACCATCAGCAACACGCCAATAGCAATCTGCAGAATCTTTCCGGCATCGCCAAAAAGCTTTGTCACACCCACAACCTCTCCTTCGGAGATTGAAGAGCCGAGTCCGAACATACACAGGCTGGTGACAATAAAGTATACTGCCAGTGCCAGCTGAATAACAAAAACACCGATTGTTCTTTGCTGTTTTGCCATAATTAACTCCTTGTTCATAACGAACATCTTAATACCTTTTCAGTATAACACGTTTTTTCAATTTTACAACAGAACCTTCACGAATTTCACGGGTATAGCAAGCAATTTCTGTAAAAAGGATGTTGTGTTTGAGTTTTGCCCCTCAGCGGTTTTTGACAAGCATCAGGATAAAGGCAAGGATAAAGAAAAGCGACGGTACCACCGTGAACAGCAATGTTGTGAGGGGAATGCCCGCCACTTGGATTTCCATGGCAAAAACCACACCAAAATCCAGCAGCATGTCGTATACAATACCTGCATACCGCACAATCACACCCGCAACCAGGCTTATCCATGCACCTTCGCGCGTCTTGCTCCACACAAGAATCGCAAAGAAGGCAGTTAGTCCACCAAGAGCAAGCTTTATTATATAGAGGATAAGTGCAGTCTGTTCCATACCTCAAATATCGGAAACATTGAACGGATTTTTTACTAACTTGGCAAACACACCCCTGTCGGCCCCGTAAGGCACAATGCTTCTTGCCCTGAATTCAGGCGCCACAAGCACACCGCAATCAAGGCAGTGCATCACAAAGGCATCATAATTTCCGGCATCAAGCACATTCTCCCTTGGGAAAAGGTAAGGTCCCCGGCGTTCCCAGTAAGGGGTCAGCGCCTGGTCGTAGACAAACCAGTCCTTCTCCTGGCGGACAGGTAGTTCCGCCACCAGATTGTACACTGAACGGCAAACCGCAGCCTCAAGCACAGCAGGCAGAACAGCACAGGAAAAATTCCGGGCAATATGGGCAAGAATAAGCTCATTCTGCACTGAGTCCAGCACAGAAAGAATATATATGTCCTGTGTCCACGGGAGAGGAGGAGCCACAACCACTGCATCCACCTTGGAAAAGTCGGTCACCGCCCCCCACGGCATATAAAAAGCAGTATTGTCCTTGGAGACATTCAGAGCAGCCTCCATAGCCCTTGCCTTGGAAGAAAAGACATAGACCTTTCGCTTTCCCCCCAGCAGAGTCTCAAGAGCCTTTGCCAGCTGAAAAGAAAACACAGTCCTGTACGAGCCTGTGAGACCGCGCGACAAAACGTTCTTGAGATGCGTAAAGGCAGAACCGCCGCCCCACCCCAGCACAGCCCTTCCGTTCTCCTGGTACATGTCCACAATCCGGACTCCGCGCTCTGTATATAAAAACGGCCCGCGTGCACGCTTTACGGCACCGTACCGGCTGTACAATTCCTGGAATAAAGTTTCTTGAGTCATGCCAGCATTATAGCACATAAAGCTTCCCTTGAAAACAGGTAAGCACTCCGGACTATGGAAATCAGGTTTGAGTAAATGCATGTTATGCGGAACCGCGGGCGCGGTAGATGTTAATATTGAAGCACAAACAGAGACTTCGTAACATGATCAAACCAGACTACGCCGGGGTGGAGGGGCTGCAGAGCAGTACCATGCCCCGCATGGTATGAGCGGGAGCGAACCCCGGAACACCGGGAATGCGGTGCGCTAAACTCTTATGGAATCTCAGGGGGATTGTAAAAGATATGGTGCCGTCCAAAAAAGAAAATTCGGGCAAAAAAATAGCTGACGGGTCCGGAACAAAGCAGATTCAAAAACGACCTCATCAGCTGCATAACAGACGATAGCAAAGTACAACCAGGAAGCAAAACACTGTATCGTCAGCACATCCGTTTGAATGTGCACTTAATATACAATAGTAATTGCCACAAAAGCGCCACACTTCCGCAAAAAAGTGAAAAATTTTCTAAAAAAATGCGGTTTGGCGCCCTGTGGCATATGATGTTGCGCTCCGGCCCCGGAACTACAGGGCAGAAAGTTTCTGGTTCACAAGAGAGCTTGCAAGCTTTGGATTGGCCTTGCCTTTGGAAAGCTTCATCACCTGACCGGTAAGCCATCCCACGACATTGCTCTTGCCACCCTTGAAGTCTTCTATGGCCTTTGGATTGGCGGCAATCACCTGGTCAACAATCGCTTCGATTGCACCGTTGTCGCTCACCACTTCCATGCCTTTTTCCCTGATGATTTCCTCCGGCATCTTACCTGAAGAGAGCATCTCGGCAAATACAGTCTTTCCCTGTGCGGAAGAAATCTTGCCTTCCTCGATCACGTTCACAAGTGCAGTGATGTGCCCTGGAGTGATTCCCACATCGCCGATGGTCTGGTTATTGGCATTGAGAACAGCCAGCAGCTCTGCAAGAATCCAGTTGGCTACCTTCTTTACATCCTTGGCACCGGAAGCGGCCTTTTCGAACCATTCGGCCAGTTCACGGGTGGTGGTCAAAGTCTCAACGTCAAAGTCGGAAAGTCCGTATTCTTTCTTGAGGCGGGTGCGCTTGGCTTCCGGCAGTTCACCCACGCGGCTCAGTGCACGGGCAATGAGTTCCTCGCTCACGGAGAACGGCTTTATGTCAGGTTCGACAACAAAGCGGTAGTCCACGAATGAGTTCTTGGTACGCTGGACTACAGTCTGTCCCTTTTCTTCGTCCCAACCCATTGTCACTTTGAAGCCCGGGTTGAATTCCTGGCGGTCTTCCTGGAATTCCTTGAGCTGCCTCTGGGCTTCGT
>CAMNHD010000092.1 GCA_946538875.1 uncultured Treponema sp. | reverse complement strand
GGACCGTGTGCGTGAAAACATGAAGCTTATGGATGCCAAGAAGTTCACTGAGATTCTGGATGCTTCCCTTAACGGAACATTCTCACGTTCAATCATCACCACTGTGACCACCTTGTTTGCTTCCATTTCTCTGTGGGTGTTTACAACCGGTGCAATTCAGACTTTCGCCATTGTTCTTACGATCGGTTTGATTTCTGGATGTTACTCATCAATGTTCATCAGTTCGGGATTTATTGCATGGGTGCGCCGCAATTGGGATCCACGTGATCCTATGCGTGTTGCTCCTAAAAAGGACAAGCCTGCTGCTGTTACAGCTGCAAACTAGTCTTGTGGAATTGAATTGTTAGTTGAAGGTGCTGCTGTGGCGTTTGTTACAGTGGCACTTTTTTTTATCCGTGCAGGCGGTGTGTAATGACTATTATCAGAGCTAGCGTTCTTGGCTACTGTATGGGCGTAAAGCGTGCTGTGGAAGCGGCTGACAGGGAGCTGGAAAAAAGAGTTGATTCCTCGGTTGAACAGGGGCACGTTTATTCTCTTGGGCCTTTGATTCACAATCCCGTTGTGCTGAAATCCCTTGCCGAAAAGGGGCTTACCCTTCTTGACGACGCTGATGTGAAAGCCGGACTAGTGAATGAGGGTGAGTCTGTTGTGGTAAGGGCGCACGGTACTACTCCTGCACTGCTCAGGGCTCTGGAGGCGAGAAGGGTGTGTGTGGTGGATGCTACCTGCCCGCGTGTGCATTTGAGCCAGAAGCGTGCTTTTGAATGGGCCTCAAAGGGCTGGAATGTGGTGCTTGCCGGCGACAGAAACCACGGTGAAGTAATCAGCATTACCGGTTACGCAGAGGATGGGGCAGTAGCTTTTTGTGCACGTGAGAGCAACAGCTTTCCAGGTGTTTATGTTGTGCAGAACTGCCAGGAAGCAGCATGCCTGCTTGAAAGCGGAAAGGTGGGGCATAATACAGTTCTTTTGGCGCAGACTACATTCAGTGAAAATGAATTTGCGATGATTTCAGAACTTATGACAAAGGCTCTTCCCGGAATGCGCGTGTTCAACTCTATCTGTTCTGCAACAAGGGAAAGACAAAACGCACTGCTTGAGCTGAAGGGACGTGTGCAGGGAATACTTGTGATCGGCGGAATGAATTCTGCAAATACTAAACGTCTTTATTCAACGGCGTGCACAATCTGCGGAACCTGTGCTCTTATCGAGGATGCGTCCGATATTCCGGAAAAGTTCTTTTCCCTGGAGACTGTAGGCCTTACGGCGGGAGCAAGCACACCTGACCAGATAATCAGCCGTGTGGAAGAAAGACTTGTTTCCTGTGCCCTGAATTAAAAATCCTCTCGCCGGGCTGACTAATAATCAAAAATATAGTACAATTGAGTTTATAGGAGAAAATTTATACTCTGTAAAAAAGGGGGAATAAAAACTTTTATGAAAAAGAGATTGCTTTGTGTTGCCGGCGCTTTGTGCGCAGTGGCAAGTGTTTTTGCTTATAATCCGCCGTTTGGTGGGGAAGATCTGTATCGGCTGACTAGTCCGCAGCTGCTTGCAGGAGGCGCTTCTGCTTCGGGCGGCCCTGTGTTCACAGTGATTCCGGCTTCAATTACTTATAATCCCGCTCTCACTGCAACTGAACAGAGAAGCATTTTGAATCTCAGCGGAAACTTTATGTTCGACACTGATGCTGACGACGGTGATGCCACACCGGGTGGAGGCTTTCAGCTTGGCATTTCAATTCCAACAAAATTCATGGTCTTTTCCGGCTCGGTCCAGGGCCTCTTCTGCAAGAACCCGCGTCTTGATGTTGGAAACTCAATTGTTGCGCACCTTGGTCTTTCCAAGGATGTGACAGACAAAATCTTCCTTGGAATAAACCTTTACACTGGATTTTATTTTGGCAGCGGCAGTGACTTTACAATTGGAGCCGATCTTGGCTTTTTGTACCGCTTTGACGACATGGGCTTTCTTAAGGAGCCGCGCATTGGTGTGTCCCTGCTGAATCTTGGTAAGCCAATAACTGGTAATTATAGCACTACAGGAATCAATTCTGCCAATCCCGGAGAATCCTATCCAGGAATTGTGACTCCACGCGTTTCATTTGCCGGAACGCTGATAAGTGTTGCTGGCTTTAAGACAGGCTTCAGTACCGACCTTTCTTCTCCAACTTTCCAGAACCTGCTTTTTGATGTGGCCCTTGGAATGGACTTCAGGAAGATTGTCAACCTTAATGTTGGCTGGAACATGAATTTGCGTGAGCTTATGAACGGCGGAAAAGTCAACTGGCCAAGCGTGGGCATCAACTTTAAGTTTGGTATTTCATCAAAGTCTGATAAAATCAAGGAAAGCTGGAAGCAGAGCGAACTGTCACCGTCTGTCGGCTGGCAGTGCCTTAATGGAGGCCTGCAGAACATAGCGGCAAGTGCTTCGCTTTATCTTGGTATGCAGGATAAGGAAGCTCCGACAATTATTCTTTGGGACGAACAGTAAGGTGGGGATGAATATGATTAGCAAAAAGATAACACTGACTGCACTTGTTGGACTTATGAGCCTTGGTGCGGTTTTTGCGGACCGTGCTCCGGAATACATTTCTCCGAACAATGACGGGGTAAAGGACAATCTTGAGATTCCGCTGCAGATAAAAGAAAAGCGCTATATCAAGGAATGGGCGCTTATAATTCAAAACGCTGACGGCAAGGTGGTGCGCACTGTTACCAACAAGCGCAAGCTTGGCGACGAGAAGATGACATTCAAGAGTTTCTGGAAGTCTCTTTTTTCACCCAAGTCCGGCGTAAATGTTCCGAATGTGGTTGTATGGAACGGCTTCCTTGGCGAAGAGGCGGCGGAGGCTGGACTTGTTCCGGGTTCCATTGCTCCTGATGGTGTTTACTATTATATGTTCACTGCGACAGACGACAACGGCAACACCGGTACTTCGGCAAAGTATCAGGTGATTGTGGACAATACTGCGCCGGTTGTCGCGCTTGGAAACTTGAGTGCACAGGACAAGTCATTCGGTGAAGGCGCAAAGACTACTCTGCACATTGAGCAGAACGGTTCTGTCGAACAGCTTTGGACTGCGGTTGTGACAGACTCTGAGGGAAAGAAAATCCGTACTTACGAGTGGAAGGACAGTGCACCTCTTACCCTTGACTGGGACGGTGCTGATGATTCGGGAAATATTGTGACGGATGGTGTGTATGCATATTCTGTAAGTTCAACAGACCTTGCAGGCAATGTTTCCGACCCTGCGGAGATAGACAACATCATCTTCTCTGCGGAAAAGCCTGAGACAAATATTGCGGTTGCAGGAAGCAAATTCTTTTCACCAAACAATGACGGACGTTCCGATGTGATTGGTTTTGATGTAAGCATTCCCAAGCCAAAGTCAAAGGTTAATTCTCTCCATTCATGGAAACTTTCTGTGCTGGGGGCTGATGACGGCAAAGTATACTTTGAGCAGAACGGTGATTCAAATCCGATAAGCGCTTTCCTGTTTGACGGAATCGGTACAGACAAAAAGCGTCTTCCTGAGGGTGAATATGTTGCCGAGCTCAAGGCCAGATACATCAATGGTTACGAGCCGCCGGTAGTGCGTACGGGCCGCTTTGTCCTGAACAACACTGCACCTACTGCGACTGTGACCCCAAAGGAATCTGTGTTCAACGGTTCAAAGCCTCTGCAGATTCAGCAGAAGCAGACTAATACTCTTCCGGCCTTCACTGGTCCAAAGACATGGGTTGGAAGCATCAAGGACTTGGCTTCAGGACTTGCTGTCAAGCAGTATAAGTTCGGACAGTCAATTCCCGATGTGCTGCAGTGGGACGGATCGACTGACCAGGGCGCATTTGCAAAGGACGGAACTTATGTTTACGAACTTAGTGTAAGCGACCTGGCGGGCAATATCAATTCTGTTACATCATCCAACTTTAAACTGGACACAAGTTCTACCGAACTCCGCCTTTCTGTAAGCCCGGAAGCCTTCTCTCCGAATGGCGACAAGGTTCAGGATACAGTTACCTTCCGCCCGGTGGCAAAGGCAAGCAGCGGTATCGACAGCTATGAGCTTGTTGTCAAGAATCTTAAGAATGAAGTTGTCCGCACATTCAAGGGAACAAATTCCCTGCCGGCTACAATTGTCTGGGATGGTAAGACTGACAGCGGTTCCGCAGCCCCTGACGGAAGATACAATGTGTCTTTCTCTACTGTGGCTAAGAGCGGTACCAGCGCAGAGTCTGGTATTTCTGCTGTGGACATTGATACTTATGCCCCTGTGGTGGAGATTGAAGTTCCTTATGAGGCATTCTCTCCGGACGGACAGGCGCCTGAACAGAGTACACAGCAGGTTCTTCCTGTAAAGGTGAGCAAGGCTTCTCCTGAAAAGAAGTGGACAGTCGCAGTAACTGACAAGAGCGGCAAGACTGTTAAGAAACTGGATGTCATTGAAGAAGGTACTGAAGGTGTGAAACTTGGCGACTTTACATGGGACGGTACTGACGACAATGGAAACAAGGTGACTAACGGTGACTATGCCATCACAATTTCTTCCACAGACCCGGCTGGCAACTCGACTTCAAAGAATATTTCCAATATCAGGGTGGATAACCGTGTTCCGTCTGCTTATGTGATTGCTTCCGAGAGTGGTTTCTCTCCGAACGGTGACCAGTTCAAGGATTCCCAGACTTTTACACTGCGTTCTACTCTGAACGAAGGAATGGCAGACTGGACTCTGGATGTTGTTGACTCAAACGGAAAGACAGTCAAAAAGTGGGAGAATGGTCAGTCGGAAACTCTTCCCGAGACAATTACCTGGGACGGTGTGATGATGGACGGTAATATCGGCCAGGGCAGCTATACTGCCAAGCTTCATGTTGTCTACAAGAAAGGTAACATTGTTGACGCTTCATCCAAGCCGTTCATCTGTTCTGCAGAAGCGCCTGTACTTTTTGTGGAGTCTTCTGCAAATCCTGACATTGGACGCTACTTTAGCCCGGACAACGACGGTAACGAAGACGAACTTGATATGAAGCTCAGCGCAAAGACTGTTGCTTCTATAAAGAACTGGACTCTTGACATCAAGGACAGCCGCAGTGGCCAGACATTCTGGAAGACCAGCGGTAAGTCTATGGCAGGAAGCGGTGATACATATTCCGTGAACATCAATTGGGATGGCCGTGGTAACAATGGCGAAAGCGTTACTTCCGCCGAAGATTATCCGTATGAGTTTACTGTCACTGATACTCTGGGGCTCACCAATACTTACAAGGGAGTGATTCCTGTGGACGTGCTGGTGGTGCTTGACGGCGGACGCCTTAAGATGCAGGTTCCTTCAATTGTGTTCCGTTCCGATGCAGCCGACTTTAAGCTCAGCGGTGAGGTTGGCCCTGACGGAAAGGTCATTGCAAAGAGTTCCGTGACACCCGAGCAGAAGGCGAACAACGAGCGTGTTCTGCGCCGTATTGCAGAAATCCTCAAGAAATTCGGAACCTACAAGGTAACTATTGTCGGCCACTCAAATCCGACATACACAAACTTTACGGGTGGAGAGGCTAACAACCCTGAGGAGACAACTGACGGTTCATGGGGACGCGCACTTATTCCGCTTTCTGTTGAACGTGCTGAATATGTAAAGTCCTGGCTTGTCTCGGAAGGCAAGGTTTCTGCAGGACGCCTGAGCACGGAGGGTAAGGGAGGACTTGAAACAATTGCTCCACGCTCCGATGCAAAGAACCGCTGGAAGAACCGCCGAGTCGAGTTTATCCTTGAAAAATAAGCAGGACTTCTGAATCTTGAAGTTTTGTGCCCCGGGCAGCCTTTTGTGATGCGCTTTACCCGGGGCATTTTTTTTGTGGGCATTCCGGGAATTGCGGATGCGGTTTGGAAATGGATCCAGACGGAGCAAATACGCCTGATGCGCAGGGCGCCGGAGGCGTTCCGGCCTTTGGACGGAATGGAGGGGCGGGGCCCCCGGAACCCGGAGCAGCAGGGAATGCATTGTTTAAATAAGTTTTATCATAAAACTAAATTCACCGAAAAGCAGTGCCGTACAATTTTACTTTTTTGGAAACTTTTTGTATACTTTAGCTATGGCCAGAATTTCTAACGACTTACCGACTCTTTTGAAACAACACTCGTCGCTTTCGTTTTCGCAGGAACTTGCTTTTGTCTGGCGCTTGAGTATTCCCGGAATACTTGCGCAGATTACTCAGATTGCAATGATGTATATTGATGCCTCTATGGTTGGAAATCTTGGGGCCTCGGCTTCTGCTTCCATCGGACTGGTCGGTTCAACCACCTGGCTTTTTGGCGGACTGTCCATGGCGTTCTGCTACGGCTTTTCCGTGCAGGTGGCGCATGCGGTAGGTGCCGGTGAAAATGACAAGGCCCGCTCTGTGTTCAAGCAGGGAATTGCAGTGAACCTGATGATTTCGCTTCTGGTGATGCTGGTGGCGCTTTCTA
>CAMNHD010000091.1 GCA_946538875.1 uncultured Treponema sp. | reverse complement strand
ATAATCATGCGGCACACCCAGAACGGAATGATGTCGTAGGCAGTGATGAGGGCACTTGTCGGATAGAAAGTCTCAAGGTCGGCAGTGTTGTCAGGCCAGCCGAGAGTGCTGAACGGCCACAGCCAGGAACTGAACCATGTGTCAAGCACATCAGGATCCTGTTCAAGACGGTCAGCCTTTGCTCCGCACTTGGGGCAGCATTCAGGGTCAGTACGGCTCACAATCACCTCTCCGCAGTCCTGGCAGTACCATACCGGGATACGGTGACCCCACCACAGCTGACGGCTGATGCACCAGTCGCGGATGTTCTCCATCCAGTGGCGGTAAGTGTTCTCCCACTTGCGCGGATAGAATACAATCTCACCCTTCTTCCAGCAGTCAAGAGCCTTGTCGGCAAGAGGACGCATCTTCACGAACCACTGGTCGCTGAGATAAGGCTCCACCACAGTGGCGCAGCGGTAGCAGTGACCCACGGAGTGAGTAATCTTCTCCTCTTCCTTGAAAAGTCCAAGAGCCTGAAGATCTTCTATAATAAGTGCGCGTGCCTTGGCGCAGGTAAGACCGCGGTATTTCTCCGGACAGTTGTCGTTCAGTGTACCGTCAGGATTCAGGATGTTAATCACTTCCAGATTGTTGCGCTGACCCACCTGCCAGTCGTTGGGGTCATGTGCAGGAGTAATCTTCACCATACCAGTACCGAATTCCTTGTCGACGTATGCATCGGCAATAAGCGGAATGGTGCGGCCGGTGAGAGGCAGCTTGAGCTTCTTTCCCACAATGTCTTTGTAGCGCTCGTCAGTCGGATTCACAGCAACGGCAGTATCGCCAAGCAGAGTC
Source organism: uncultured Treponema sp. (assembly GCA_946538875.1). The sequence goes on along the minus strand of CAMNHD010000091.1, from coordinate 5,634 downwards.
TCAGGACGGGTGGTGGCAATCTCTATGCGTGTGGAACCGTCGGGGGCAGGACCGTCGGCATACTCGTACCAGATGTGGTACATGGCACCCGGAGTATCAGTGTGGTCAACCTCATCGTCAGCAAGGGCAGTACCGCATCTCGGACACCAGTTCACAAGATAATGCCCCTTGTAGACAAGGCCCCTCTCGTACAAAGTGACAAAGACATCGCGCACAGCCTTTGAAAGCCCTTCATCCATAGTAAAGCGCTCGCGGTCCCAGTCAGTGGAATTTCCAAGCTTCTTCTGCTGCTTGACAATAGTATTGTGATGCTCTTCCTTTACAGCCCAGGTGCGTTCCAGGAATTTTTCACGGCCAAGGTCATTGCGTGTCTTGCCTTCCTTCTTGAGGGCACGTTCAACCACATTCTGAGTCGCAATACCGGCATGGTCAGTACCGGGAACCCACAAAGTGTTGTCTCCAATCATGCGGTGGTAGCGGACAACAATATCCTGAAGAGTGTTGTTCAGACCGTGCCCCATATGCAGGACACCGGTTACGTTTGGCGGAGGAATGACGACTGTGTACTTGGCAACCGCTGCCGACTTGGATTTCTTGTCAAGGTAAGTCTGATGGACAGGAGACTCCTTGTCGGAAGCAGGCTTGAAACACCCCTTCTCCACCCACTCAGAATAAATTCTGTTTTCAAAATCTTTAGGATTGTAAGCTTTTTCCAATTCAATAGCCTTCATAAAAACTCCATTGGGCGCACAAACGCCAAAATACTTAAGACAAAAGTATAGCACATTCCAACAATATATTCTAGGGCTATTTTCAAGAGAACAAAAGCGCAGTACAGCCACGCAGCACAGCACAGTCAGAAACACCACCCGCAGTCATCAGGACGGTACCTGCACAGTACACAGCTCCTCACCATCCAAACATTCCGTTCCACCGCGCAACCGGCCTTCCGGGGTTCGCTCCCGCTCATTGGCCTTGCGGCCAACTCCGCCCCTCCACGCCGGCGTAGGCGCCTGGAGCAATACCCTGCAGGACGGGGAATCAGCGGATCATGGTTCGAATGCAGTGCAGTACAGAACACCCTGAAAAAAATTCAGGATGCCCTGCACAATTTATGCATTGCCCGGATTCTTATTCCACGGTGAACTGAACCTGCTGGGATTTTCCGGTCCAGTCTGTTATGGTGAGTGTGCCGGTTCCGTGACGGCCGTTGGTGCGGACATATACGCCGGCCATGCCACCCTTGAGACTCACTGCACTTGGACCAATCAGGTCTATGGCCCCCTCGGTGCTCAGTGTCACGGCTTCCTGGCAGTAAGGCTGAACGTTTCCGTTCTGGTCCACAGCAGCAAGGCGTACTTCGCCCGCATCCCAGGAATGGATTTCCTTAAGTTCGGTGTTCACGGGCTTTGCGGATACAGATGTGACCATTGCGGCAGACTTGCTGACTGTCGCGGCTTTCTTTCCGCCACGGTAAGAGTCAAAGCGGTAAGTGATTGCTGAGCCGCCCCAGTTGCCTATGTACTTTCCGTAAAGCGCACGCAGCTTGGTTGGATTTGTCGCACCGCAGAGCCAGAGTCCCACACCCTTGAGCAGATACTTGAACGGAAGTTTGTCCACTCCGTATTTCTGCAGGGCAAAGAGCATCTCCTTTATTGCAGGCGCATGCTTTTCCTTTATGCCGTCTTCGTCGACAAGGCGGTTCCCGACGTAATCGTCAATCAGAATCGGGCCGTGGCGCAGATGCTTGAACGGAGACATCGCAGGGGTAAACTCCTTGATGAAGATGTTGTTGACATACATCTTGACTGAATCGGCATTGGTAATAATCCACACGTCACCGCGCGCTCCTCCTGGGTACTCGCCTATGTCCATGCTGCTTGTCACGGCAAGCACGTCGCCGCTGACTGCCGCTTCCTGCTGGCTCTGGTAAACATAGGCGGCCAGCTTGGGGTTGCGGAACATGTCCATGACTCCGTGGTAGCAGATGTAGTCGCCTGAGCCAAAGTCCTTGTGGGTGTTGTAGTCGAACGCACACCAGCCGGAAGAACCAGCTGTCTCCGGACGTGAGGCTACGCTGTCCAGAACCTTTGCATGACGGAGCGCGTGTTCGGTGCGGTGGGCCTCGCAGTCAAAGGACTTGGTGGGATACATGTGTCCGTTGTACTCTGTGACCATATAGCCCTTGCGTGTGTTGGTGACCTTCTTCTTTGGCAGTGAACCTTCGTTTGGCCCGTAGAAGCTGAAGTCGTTGAAAGTGTACACGTCTTCAAGCAGATGGCTCTTCTTAAGATAACGCACGCCTCCGGTGGGACGGCTTGGATCAAGTGCATGTGCGGCATCGTTTGTGCGGCGGTAGAGCTTGTCGTTGTCCACGCTTTCGTTGATTCTTACGCCCCAGATAAAGATTGAAGGATGATTCCTGTACTGCATCACCATGTCCTTGACATTCTGCACAGCCTGGTTCTGCCAAGCCTCGCTCTTACCGATATGCTGCCAGCCCGGGATTTCAGTAAACACAAGGAGACCTATCTCGTCGCAGCGGTCAAGGAAGTATTGGCTCTGGGGATAGTGGCTGGTGCGCACTTCATTCAGGCCCAGCTCAAACTTGAGCACATCGGCGTCATGTCTCTGCATGGACGCGGGCATTGCGTAGCCGACATAGGGCCAGCTCTGGTGCCTGTTGAGACCGCGGATTTTCAGCTTTGTGCCGTTCAGGTAGAAGCCGCTCTCGTCAAAACGGATTTCTCTAAAGCCAAAGCGGACTGTCTTTGTGTCCACGACTTCGCCGTTTTCGTCAAGAAGTTCTGTAATCAGATTGTAAAGTGCCGGAGCGTCTACAGTCCACCGGGCGATTCCCGAAGCAAGTGCCTGGGTCATGGTCTTTGTGCCCTTTATGCCTGTGGAGACTTCTGCGCATGGATTTTCCGGATCTCCCACCAGAGGCGCGTTTTCTGCAGGCATCACTTTCTGGTGCACTGTGAACAGAGAGGCATCCTGGTTGAGTGTGACCTCCGAGCTGAAGGAATTGCCCTTGGTGGTTACAAAGACATCCTCTATATAAGTCGGGTTCTTTATGTCAAGATATACGTCGCGGTAGATTCCGCCGTAAGTCATGTAGTCGATTACATAACCGAATGGCGGAAAGTCAAGGCTTTCGCGGCTGTCGAGCTTTACGGCAAGGATATTCTCCTTACCCTCTTCCGCCAGATGATCAGTCAGATCCACTGTGAATGCTGTGTAACCGCAGTCATGGCGGGCAAGTGACACTCCGTTAAGGAACACTTCGCTCTGGTGTGCGGCGCCATCTATTGTGAGGAGAACTTTTTTAGCGGCCCAGGAAGCGTCTGTTGTAAAAGTCCTGCGGTAAAGGCTCACCATCTGGTAGATGTCTGTGTTGAAATTGTTGAAAGGCGTCTCGCTTACGGTATGCGGCAGGCGGACCTGCTGCATGGAAGATGTGCCGGTGTAATCCGGAGAACACATGTCTGCGGAAAAATCGGGGCTGAATAACCAGCCGTCATTTAAATAAATAAGTTCACTCATGTGTACAGTGTAAACCTTCTTTCGCAGAAAAGCAAGGATAAGACAAAAAGAACAAAGTGTGGTATACTTACGGCGGAGATTTTCTATGGCGACAAAGATTATTGCAGAAATTGGAACTGCACACGGCGGCAATCTGGAAAAGGCTTACCGGCTGATTGACGGAGCAGTGCAGGCAGGTGCAGACATCATAAAGTTCCAGGGGGTATATGCGGACGAGATACTTCATCCCGATACAGGTTTTGTCAAGCTTCCGGGCGGAAGCATTCCTCTTTACCAGAGGTTCAGGGACCTGGAGGTAAGCCCTGACTTTTTTGCCAGCTGTCTTGAATACACACACAAGGCTGGTGCGGAGTTTGTCTGTACACCGTTCGGGCTGCGCTCGCTGAGGGAGCTTGTGGCGATAAAACCTGATGCCATAAAGATTGCCTCGCCGGAAGTGAACCACATTCCGCTTTTAAATGAAGCCTCGGCTTATTACAACAAGATTCCGATTATCCTTTCAAGCGGAGTCTCCACACTTGGCGACATAGAAAAGGCTGTTTCCATACTCACACAAAATGCAGGCGGCGCTCCGGCAAAACAGAATGCACTTACCCTGCTCCATTGCATAACATTCTATCCAGCCCCGGAAGACGAATACAATGTGCGCTGCGTAAAGACGCTTGGCGAAATCTTTGGCACTGCCACAGGAATCAGCGACCACTCTCTGAACCCTGTGCTTGTTCCTGTACTGAGCACTGCAATGGGCGGAACTATGATAGAAAAGCACATTACTCTGAGCAAAAAGACTGACGGCCTTGACGATCCTGTGGCCCTTGAGCTTGATCAGTTTGCACAGATGGTACATGCAGTCCACCAGGCGGATGCAGTCCTTGAGCGTTACAGAAAGGACCAGGAAGCAAGTGGTATTGCACATGTGCAGATTCTTGCAGACGGAATGACTGTAAGCGCGGCTCAGGGAGAAATAATCAGACAGATGCAGGATGAATTCGGAAAAGAAAAAGTTCTTGCCATTCTTGGTTCTGGAATAAAGCGTCTTGCTCCTGCCGAATCCGCAAACTATGGACGGACCAACCGCAGTATTCACTATATGACTTCGTTGAGGAAGGGACACTCTGTCTCAAGGGATGACGTTTCTGTTCTGCGGACGGAAAAAGTCCTTACGCCTGGTATTCATCCGGATTTTCTTGAGACGATTATCGGCAGGACTCTTACACATGATGTGGATGCCGGAGCGGGTGTGCAGCTTACTGATTTTATGAATCCCTGATGCGCTTTGTCATAGCCCCGATTGTAAGGGTGAGCGGTGCACTGCACCGCGAATTGCCGCAAGGCAATGGAACCCTGCAAAGCGGGGAAGCGGTGAAGTGCGCTCCTTATCAGTGCCTGCACCTATATTATATAGAAGAAAATCAATTCTGAACAATGTCGGAAATTGCCTTTAGACCTTTTAGTGTAAGCTCCTTGTCCACAACCTGGAATGCGCTTGTAATCGGCTTGAGCACGGAATTAAGTCCGCCGGTCGCAACAACGTTCACGCTGTCGGGGGAAATGCCTGTTTTTTTTGCAAGGTCGCTCTTGGTCTGCATGAGCAGGTACTCGACAAGCCCCTTGTAACCGAGCACGACTCCTGCCTGTATTGCCTCCTTGGTTGTCTGTCCAAGTGAAGACGGCGGTGCCTCAAGCGCAACAACCGGCAGCTGGGCGGTGTTGGATGCCAGTGAGTGGACTGCTGTGCGGAGTCCCGGAGAAATTGTTATGCCCTGGATTATTCCCTGGGAGTCTGTCACGGTGAGTGTGAGTGCGGTTCCAAAGTCAACGACTATGTTTGCGCTTCCAAAAAGATTCCATGCTCCCATGGCATTGCAGAGCAGGTCTGTTCCCAACTCGTGTGAGCTGCCCGCAGGAAGTTTTACAGGAAGTGAACCGTCAAGCGCAAGCGCTGAGCTCATGACGTAAGGCTTTTTCTGGCCTACCCTCTGGCAGACTGTCACGAATGGTCCTATCAAATCCGGCACTACCGAACTGATGATGGTCTTTTCGATTTTCTGCAGCGGTATGCCTGCGTCACGGATGAGGGGGAGCACC
>CAMNHD010000090.1 GCA_946538875.1 uncultured Treponema sp. | reverse complement strand
CAATTCAGCCTGGAAAACGTGAGTTTTTAGTGCAAAAATTTTCGGAAATGTGTCTCAATTAACGTCATGGTGGAAAATTTATTGATAAAATGGACTCTGTGTGCTATCATCAAAAGGAATATCCATGTTTGAGCGAATTAATGGGCTTTCAGATAAATTTTCTGTACAGGGGTTATCATCTTAGAACGAATGAATGCCAAACTGAATGACTTTTATATATCGGAAAAGACTCACCTGCAGGGAAAATGGCGCAAGTCACACTTCAGGATGATGATTGTTTTGAGCGCACTCATTGCCATATGCGAACTGGTAATGTTCTTTATAATACCGCATACCAATTTCCTTGACGGCACAATGTTGAGGTACTTTATCCGGTACACACTTAATCCCACACTCTGTTATTTACTGATTACGCTTGGAGTCTGGATTCTGATAAAAAACAAGAGAATCCCAGCTTCCGCCAAGAATTTCATCATCTCCATAGGGCTTGCCCTTGTGTTCACTGTTGCCACCTTGATGCATGACTTTTTTGTCATGGTATATGCGGCCGGCATAGTGGTGATAACCATCACTTCCGTATACTGCGACTATAGAATCACAGTGACCACTGCAATAACGGTTTTCTGTGCTTCTATAATGACAGGTGTCTTTGGCCACTGGGATACAAGTACTGTAAAGGATTCGCTCTATCTGAGCAATCTGATTCTTGCGCTTGTGATAGACACAGCCTCTTGTGTGATGTCGCTTGTGATAATTCACTGGGAGGAAAAGCGAATTTCCTTTGTCTGTCAAAAGCAGCTGGAGATTATGAATCTTCAGGAGCAGGTCCGTCTTGATTCTGCCACGGGGCTTCAGAACCGGCTTGGCCTGCAGAGTTTCCTTGCCCGTCAAAACGCACCGGTAAGCTTTGCCATGGCGGAAATTTTTGAACTTGAAAAAATAGGAGATTCCTGGGGCGCTCCTGTGCAGGAAGCCATTGTCTCGAACCTTGGAAAGCTGCTGCAGATGTATAAGTCCCCCGAGCTTACATGTTTCCGCTACAGCAGTAATGAATTCCTTATGGCTTTTACAAATCTTGTACCGAACGATGTAGAAAAGCTGTGTGCCAGAATTCAGGAGGACTTTAACCTGACTATGGTGCATGAGTTGTCAGAAATCGGCTGCAGGATTATCATTGGAATTGCATTGCCAAGCGGTGAGGAATTCCCTGCGAGCACTATTGCGCGTGCTCAGACTGCACTAAAGGTTTCAAGGGTTGACTTTGATTCCAAGATAGCGGTTCTTTAGTCAAAAAGAGGTGCACATGGATGTTCGCGGTATTTTGGAAAGACTTGGCGGCGGTGAAATAAGTGTTGACCAGGCTGAGGCGGAACTTAGAAATTCCGGCGTCACTGACATGGGCTTTGCTCATCTGGACTCAGGCAGAAAAGAGCGCACAGGCTTTGCCGAGGTTGTCTACTGTGCTGGTAAATCTGACGGATATCTTTGTGAAATCTATAAAAAACTGTTTGAGACCGAGGGACGTGTGTTCGGGACAAGGGCAAGCCTTAAGCAGGCACAGGCGGTTAAGGCCGTGCTTCCTGAGGTTCAGTACGATGATGTATCCAGAATTCTCTGGTGCGGAGATTCTGTGACAGGAGAGACAGGCGGTGGCGGAGAGGGAAACATCGCCGTCTGCACTGCGGGTACATCGGATATCCCTGTTGCGGAGGAGGCGGCGCACACTGCCGAGTATTTTGGGTCTTACGTGGAGCGTATCTATGACGTTGGCGTGAGCGGTCTGCATAGACTTCTTTCTCAGAGTGACAAGCTTGGAAAGGCAAATGTGGTGGTTGTGGCTGCTGGTATGGAAGGAGCACTTGCCAGCGTGGTGGGTGGCCTGGTGAGTGTGCCTGTGATTGCGGTCCCTACATCTGTGGGCTACGGGGCAAGTTTTGGAGGCCTGGCCGCACTGCTTACCATGCTCAATTCCTGCTCAAACGGGGTGAGTGTGGTGAATATAGACAACGGTTTCGGGGCTGGCTATATTGCCACTCAGATAAACAGGCTGGCGCTCGGGAAACCTCTTGGAAAATCAAGGGGTTTTCCCATTGATTAAATTCTTTGATATGTGTATTATCGCGTTTACATAAGAAATTTCTGTAGGTAGGTAGGACATGTTTAACCGAGAGGAGTATGTTACCGATTCTGAGTGGAACCGCTTTCTGCAGGTGTCCAAGGATTTTGCTACGCCAAATATCTTTATCAATCTGCGCAGCATAAAGCAACATTTTATCAGCCTGCGTGACGCTTTTCCGTACGCACACGTTTATTATGCTGTCAAGGCAAATCCCGGGGTGCCTGTGCTCAAGATGCTTGATGCCCTTGGTTCTAACTTTGACATTGCATCACGTTACGAACTGGACAAGGTTCTAGGGCTGGGAATTTCTCCAGAGCGTGTGTCTTATGGAAACACAATCAAAAAGGCCAGGGATGTGGAATACTTTTATCAAAAGGGTGTCCGCATGTTTGCCACAGATTCCAAGGAAGACCTTAAGAATATCGCCAAGTTTGCACCCGGTTCACGTGTTTATGTGCGTATCCTGGTAGAAAACTCCTCAACCGCAGACTGGCCGCTTTCCAGAAAATTTGGATGCCATCCAGACATGGCCTATGATCTGCTTGTACAGGCCCGTGACATGGGGCTTACTCCCTACGGCATCAGTTTCCATGTAGGAAGTCAGCAGCGTGACATTGGTCAGTGGAACGATGCCATTGCAAAGACAAAGTACCTCTTTGGTTCCTTGGAAGAGGAAGAGGGCATCAGGCTTTCTATGATCAACATGGGCGGCGGCTTTCCTGCCCATTATATTCAGCCTACCAACGAACTGAAGGAATATGCTTCTGAAATCACCCGTTATCTGCATGACGACTTTGGTGACGATGTGCCGATGATTGTATTGGAACCGGGACGTTCACTGGTCGGAGATTCCGGTATCCTTACTTCTGAAGTGGTTCTTATGAGCCGCAAGAATAACACTGCACTCCAGCGCTGGGTCTATCTGGATGCCGGCAAGTTCAACGGTCTTATCGAAACGCTTGACGAGTCTATTAAGTACCCGGTTGTTACTGAAAGAACTTCCGGAAAGGAAGGGGAAGTCATAATTGCAGGTCCAACCTGCGACAGTGCCGACATCATGTATGAAGACATCAAGTACAAGCTTCCTGTGGATCTTAAGATTGGCGATAAGGTGTATTGGCTTACTACTGGTGCATACACATCCACATACGCAAGCGTGTGCTTTAATGGGTTCCCGCCTATAAAAACCTACTATATCACTGATGATGGTGTAAGGGATGAATTTGACAATCCAGTCGAGCCCGACGCACAGTGATGTGAAATACAATTCTTTATGAACAGATTTCCGGTGTCAGATGATGCCGGATTTTTTTTGTAAAAAAAAGGTTCAGATAGACTTCGGCACCACCTCCATCTAAATACCGTTGCTTTCTTCCGAATCTGGCGGGGTTTTCTAGCGGAGATGTGCAAAGCATCTGAACCAATACCAACACTATATCATTTTCCTGCAACTTTGTAAAGCCTGCGGTTCCGCAAAGCAGGCACGGCAGGGTATGGAGGCATGCGCAGCAGTGGCCGCCGCAGGCGGACACCGAACGGGAGTGAGTGCCGGAACACCCTTAGCACCAGAATGGGCCGCAGAGATAGTAAAAAAAATAATTACGGTTTTCCTTGACATGAACTTTAGACTTTCCTAAACAAAGACATAATGTTATAATTTTGAAGGTAGTAATTGTTTAAAACCGCATGGTTTTGCAATTGCCTTTAATATCTCTGGAGTTTTATTTATGAAAAAAATCACCGCCGCATTGTTGACAGCCATGCTTGCCACTGCATCCGTTGGTGCCGCCGCACAGTCATATTCTGACTATTATTCAGCCGGCAGACAGTACGAAAACCGCGAGCAGTTCGTTCATGCCCTTGGCTCTTACTGGAAGGCAATGGAATCTGAGCCGACCAGTGCCGCAAAAGATGCAGGAACCGCTTACAAGGAATTGTCAGAGGCTATCCGTAATGGTTTCCCGGGAAATGACCTTTACGGTGAAAAGGGCTTGTATGAAGGCTGGCTTAGACTTTGCCGCGAATATGAACAGTTCTGGTGTTCCACGCTGCCCTATGTAATAGACTTTGACAGCCTTGACCGTTTTGTCATAGAAACACCTCCGGCTCCCAAGGGAAAGGACTCTGAGCAAAAAGCGCAGGGGCCGGTCTATTCGTTTACACTCCATTACTTTGCTGAGCCGTCTTATGAAAAAGCGGCTATTGAAAAGATTGTGACTGACGGTTACAAAAAGGTACGCAGGAACTATTGGGCAGGACTCTACACCACATGGCCAAAATTCTCTGCATATTCGAACAGACGCGAGGCAGAAGCTGACGGCGTGTATGCAGGCGCCGAGTATTATCTTAAGTTCGCGATAAAGAACAGTGCCGGTAAGACCGTGCATGAGTCGCTTTATACAAGTGTGGAGAACAACACATATTCATGGCAGGGCGAAGACTTTGACCCGGCCGGAGCCACAGTTGAACTTGAAGAATTTGCGCTTGTGCAGAACGGTTCCGTGGTGGCGGCTTTCCCGGGATCAGATGTGCTCTGCTTTGACTTTGACCACAGCACAGACGAATTCTACCGTAACATCCCAGGAGCCTTTGAAGCGCTTGCCTGCATTGAAGAGCAGATGGTAAGCATCGAGGGCGGTTCATTCGATATGGGAAATGATGAGGGAACAAAGGACGAGGGACCGGTGCATCAGGTGACAGTCGGAAGCTTTGAACTTAGCAAGTTCGAGGTGACCAAGGAGTTGTACGCCACAGTCCTTAACCGCGATGTGGAAAAGAATCAGGGGGACAGAAAGCCGTACGACAAGGCCACCTGGTACGATGCTGTTGACTTCTGCAACAAACTCAGCGAGCTTAAAGGGCTTACGCCATGCTACAGCGGCAGCGGCGAAAACATACAGTGCGATTTTTCTGCGGACGGATTCAGGCTGCCTACGGAGGCGGAATGGGAATATGCCGCAAGGGGAGGAGCAGATTCTCATGGGTTCAGGTATTCCGGCAGCGATAATCTGGATGAAGTGGCATGGTACGAAATGAACAGTTCAAAGGGTCCGCATGAAGTTGGAACCAAAAAGCCCAACAGCCTGGGGCTTTACGATATGAGCGGAAATGTCAGTGAATGGTGCTGGGACTGGTACAGGCGCGATTACTACCAGGAAGGCGGCAGTTCAAACCCGACTGGTCCTGAGCGTGGCAGGCAGCGGATTATGCGTGGCGGTTACTATGGAAGTAAGTTCGAGTGCTCCGTATCAGACCGCAGTTCCACGGAACCTGCCCAGGCTGTCTGGTACAGCGGTTACATCGGCATAAGACTCTGCCGCACTAAAAAATAGCCGGGGGTTGTGTTGTCAAGGCGCCGCGTAAACAGTGCTCATACACTGGCGGCGATTGACAGCGCTATTACAGCCAGCTGCACGGCAAGTGCCACTATGCAGAGAATCAATCCGGCTGAGAAACCTCTGTTTTTGGCAAGCCCTACAATGGGCAGCACAAGGAAAAGAAATAGTCCAAAGATATAGGCGAATTTCAGAACAGGATTGGCGTTTTCATCAGAGAATCCTGTAAGAGCCAGTCCAACATAAACTGCAATTATACCGATTAAGCTGAGAAGTCCCAGAATAAAAGACGTTTTGTTTTGCAAGTAAAGAACTCCTATGTGCTAAAAATATTACACCTAATGCTTAAAATAATCTAGTACCAGGAGCTTCACTCTGGCGTTTTTAAAGCACAGTCAGAATACAATCCGCCTGTATCGGATAAAGTTTATGATTCCCCTCAAGGCCTCGTCAAAGAGAATTGCCACAAAGACGCCGGGCATTCCCCATTTCAGGACATTGACAAACAACAGAGAAATACCAATGACATCTATTGTCCCGAGAATCTGTGTGGCAAGCATCCACTTTGTGTCGCCGTAACCGCGTATACCGTTGCCGACGATTATGTTTGCGGATTTCCCGAACAGATTCACTGCAACAAGAATTATATATATCACCGACATTTCGATAATCTGAGGATCCTTTGAAAAGAGCCTGAGCGTCTGACGTGGAAAAATCCGTATCAATATCAAGGCTAGTGCGGAAACCGTAAAGGCCCAGCGCAGTGAAGTCGTCACCACTTTGCGGTACAGCACGAGATTCTTGGAGCCGGTAGCTTCTCCGCTTACAGTCAGCGTCGCGTTGCCCAGGGCTCCGATGATGACAACAAAGATAACCTCGACAGTGAACACCATGGAATAAATGCCCGCCGCCCGTTCATCAATTGAATTCAAAATGCGGATAAGGAAAAGGTTTCCCAGATTCCAGAGAAAATCCTCCAGTGCGGTATTGACCCCTAATTTTATAGAAGAAAAATACGGCTTGATTTTTGCATGGATGATTTCCTTAAGCCCGGGACCAGTTGAAAGCTTTTTGCGCATCGCGATTGTCACAGCCAGGAGATAAATGGCACCGGCATATTCAGCAATGCTTGTTCCAAGAGCCGCACC
>CAMNHD010000089.1 GCA_946538875.1 uncultured Treponema sp. | reverse complement strand
GGCAGACAATCTGCTTGTTCTTGTATTCCAGAACATCAAAGGTGTTCATGATTCCAGGCACAGAGTTTACCTCATTCACCTGGTTTTGTATAGAGAAGGTCACCTGGTTGCCCTTTTCGTTGTACATGATTTTCTTTACGCAGTCCATGCTGAGCTTTATGCCGCGCCCGTGAGACTCGGAGTTCTCTGCTGAACGGTTCATCATCTTGCGCCAGTCAAATCCGTCACCGTCATCCTCAATGCGGAAGGCCGAAGCCTGTTTGCGGATGGCATAGGAGATATGGATTTTGCGCCCCCGGTAAGGCTCCTCCGCAGCACGCTTTGCAATCAGAGCCATTATGTCGCCGCCATTTGCAAGCCAGTCAGTCTTTTCCTTGTAAGAGATGTTAAGGTTTCCGTGCTCCACCGCATTCATCAAAAGCTCGTTCATCGTAAGCTGGAGTGCCACACGGTCATCGTCGGAAATGCGGTTTGTATTGTACAGGTAGCTGACCAGAAAATTGGTGTAGAACTTGATGTCCATAGGGTCATTGCCGCAGACAAAGGTTCCCTGCTCCTGACCGCCGATTATGTCCTGCATTCCGCGTGTGAACAGAAACTGCTGGTTCTGCTCAAGAATCGAAAGCAGGCGCGAAAAATGCTGCTGGAAATCATCCACAGTAAGAACAGACAGAATATTGTCGTCTTTTTTTTCTTCCACCTGACGGACTTCCGCGCGGTTCTGGCACACTGCTATGATTCCGCCGTAGTGCAGCCAGGAGTCGTTGTTGATGGCGGCCAGAATTCTGTCGCAGTCAATCTGTGGTGATGTATAGTCAATTACTTTGATTTCAGGAAGCTCATAATTGATAAAGCTTACGATGCTGTCAGTGTCGGTCATCGTTGTACAGGCAAAGGTGTGTGAATTCTTACAGGCATCGCGGACAGTCTGTATTATCTTGGGGTTAGTACTTGCGCTCGCTATTTTTTTCATATATTCTCCTGCCTTGATGAAACTTTTTTAAGTCTACACAGTGATTATAACTCATATTCAGATTCTTTTAAAGACCCGGAGCCAATTGTACCGCTGACCGGCTTTGCGTGGCTCCGGCTTCCGCCTCCGGCCTGGCGTTCCGCCAGTCTTGCTGCGCAACCACTCCAATCCGGGCTAGGCGCCTGGCAAGTCCGGGGAAATCAATTATGGTAAAATACAAACACAAAAATTTTCAATATGTTCCAGAATATGAAGTCCAGTTTCAGACTTGAAAAGTCTTGCGGAAAAAAATATACTCTTGCTATGATGATTAAAGAGATTTTGGAAAACAAAAAAGTCACCGTTTCGTTCGAGATGTTCCCGCCAAAAAAGCAGGCGAATTTTGACTCCGTGGTGAATGCCGCCGAGGAACTTTCTGCGCTCAAGCCTGACTTTATGTCCATCACTTGCGGTGCGGGCGGTACGACTCAGGTGAATACTGTGGAAATTGCAAACAAGATTATCAATTTTGACACTCCTGCCCTGGCTCATCTTACCTGCGTCGGAAATACAAAGGAAAGTGTCGCGCTTACTATACAGGCTATGCGCAAGGCCGGGATCCAGAATGTCCTTGCACTGAGGGGTGATATTCCTGCTGATCTGCCGGAAGGTGAGAGTGCCACCGGGCCTGGTCTTGAACATGCCAGTTCTCTTGTTCCTCTGCTCAAGGAGGCGGGCTTTTGCGTCGGCGGTGCCTGTTACCCAGAAGGTCATCCAGAAAGCGCAAACCGTGAGGATGATATAGAAAACCTCAAGTACAAGGTCGATGCGGGCGTGGACTTTTTGACCACACAGATGTTCTTTGACAGCAACATGCTCTACAGTTACCTGTACAGGCTCCAGTCAAAGGGAATCCATGTGCCGGTGCTTGCGGGAATCATGCCTATAACGAACAGTTCACAGGTCAGCCGCATGGTAAAGCTTTCCAGCGCTTATGTCCCTGCAAAGCTGCTTTCTTTCTGCGACAAATTTGAAAACCACCCTGATGCTATGTGGCAGGCCGGAATCGACTACGCCACTGACCAGATTATTGACCTGATCAGCAACGGAGTGCGGGGTATCCATATCTACACGATGAACAAACCTGCCGTCGCAAAGGCTATCATGGCGAACATCGACTCCATTGTGGCGGCGGTCAACAGCTGACGGGCACATATCTGCGGCCCGGCAGCCGCTCTTTCTACATTCTGTCCAGATACGGAACCAGCACAAGCTCCATCGCACTTCTAAGCACGGTGAGCGTACACTGCACCAGGAAAAGGCGGGCCTTTGCCATTTCCGGCTGGTCCTGAACAATATTCAGGATCGGGCAGTCGCGGTAGAATGCGCTGAACGCCTTGCACAAGTCGTAAAGGTAAGAAGTCACCTGGCTTGGATCCAGGTCGTCTGCGGCTTTTGCCACAATCTTCGGGAAGTCGCCCAGCTTCTTGATAAGATCCCATTCGTTCTGGTGGGTCAGCAGAGAAGCCGCCTGTCCTGCGGAAGATGGTTCAAGCCCCTGTTCCTTTGCCTTGCGCAGAATGGAAGCAATGCGTGCTCCCATGTACTGCAGGTAAGGGCCTGTGTTTCCGTTGAACGAGAGGCTTTCCTCCGGGTTAAAGAGCATGTCCTTGATTGGTGTAATCTGCAGCAGATAGTAATGCAGAGCCGCAAGAGCCACTTTCTCCGCAACTTCGTCAGGGTCGCCGACAGCTTCGTCACGTCCCTTTTCGTTTATAGCCTTGAGTGCATCGGCATGCAGGTTGTCAATCAGATCGTCAGCATCCACAACTGTTCCTTCCCGGCTCTTCATGCGTCCGGAAGGCAGGTTCACCAGACCGTAGCTCAAGTGATAGAGTTTTTCCGCCCAGTCATAGCCAAGCTGGCGCAGAATGTAGAACAGAACCTTGAAGTGGTAAAGCTGCTCGCTTGCAACCACGTAGACCATCTGGTTGTAAGACCAGTCCTCATGTCTCTTTATTGCAGTACCGATGTCCTGGGTGATGTATACAGAAGTTCCGTCCTTGCGCAGGAGAACCTTGCTCTGGGGGTTGCCGTCGCGGTCCTTTCCAACAACAGGAGTGATGTCTATGCGCACGGAGCCGTCCTCTGCCTTGTAGAAAATGCCCTTTTCCAGACCAGTCTGAATCACTTCCTTGCCAAGCAGATAAGTGTCGCTTTCAAAATACAGCTTTTCAAAGCCTACTCCAGTGCGGTCGTAAGTCTTCTGCACGCCGCCAAGTGTCCAGTCATTCATCTTCTGCCACAGTGCGCGGACTTCTGCATCACCGGCTTCCCATTTTACGAGCATTTCCTCTGCAGCCTGTGCCGCTTCGGGATGTTCCTTTGCGTACTTGTCGTATTCAACGTAGCACTGTCCCACAAAGTGGTCACCCTTAATCCCCAGGGACTCAGGAGTGTCGCCTTTGGCTTCGTGGAAAAGCTTGTATGCCAGCATGGACTTGCAGATGTGCACGCCGCGGTTGTTGATGATGTTGGTACGGAAAACTTCTGCGCCTGCTTTTTTCAGGATGCGGCTGACTGACTCGCCAAGAGCGTCGTTTCTCATGTGCCCCAGGTGAAGCGGCTTGTTTGTGTTTGGTGAAGAGTATTCCACCATGACCTTGCGCCCTTTGAGCGGAGCATTGCCGGCTTCGTCAAGGGAACCATAATTGTCCCCCTGTGCGGCAATCGCCATAAGGATGTCGGCAGAGGCATTTGCCTTGTTCAGCTTTACATTCACATAAGGACCAACAGGCGCAAAGGTACCAAGCGAAGCAGGATTTTCTCCTCCCAGAGATTTACCGGCAGCAGCAGCATCGCTGATAATCTTGGCAACCCCCTGGGCAATTGCAGATGGAGCCATGTGGAAGGCCTTTGCCAAAGTGAACATAGGTGCACCAAGGTCTCCCATCTCTGGCTTAGGAGGATTCTCTACCCTTACGGAGTCAGGGGAAACTGCCTCCCCTTCAACAGATTTCTGATTCTTGAATTCATTGATTGCGGCAGTGACGATACTGCGGAAGGCATCTTTCTGACTAGCCATTAAAAAACTCCTTGCATAAACAGCTTACCTGATATTATGCAAGGAGTTTAACAGAGAATTGATTTTTGCACAAGTGAACAGCCGAGACAAAAGAAACCCAGCCAGCCGGACACACGTAATGAACGAATCAATTCTTCCTAAAACCTACACTCCAAAAACTACAGCTTAAAGCGTTCCATCTCATGCGCAAGAGAATCAATGCTTTCCTTGTTCTTGGAAGATGATACATTTACATCCTTTACAGCCTTGAGAATCTGGTCAGTACCGCCCGCCATCTCCGTCATGGAATCCAGAGTGCGCTGAGTAGTGGCGGCAAGCATATTCATCTCGCGGACAACTTCCTTACCGCCCGCAAGCATGGCATTGGAGCCCTGACGCACACTCGCCGTGGAATCAGTAATGCTGCGGATAGCCTGAAGCACCTGCTCACTGCCGGAAGCCTGCTCGTTCATGGCATTCATGACAACATCTTCCTGCTGCTTTACAGTCTGCGCAAGATTATAAATAACCCCGAACTGGTTCTGCATCAGCTTTGTACTCTCGGAGACACCGCTGATAGCTTCCTCAAGCCCGTGGAGACTTTCCGTAATCGCCTTTCCCTGAACATTACTCTGCTCAGCCAGCTTGCGGATTTCGTCAGCAACAACAGCAAAGCCCTTGCCCGCTTCACCCGCATGGGCAGCCTCGATAGCCGCATTCATGGCAAGCAGGTTGGTCTGCTCGGCAATATTCTGAATGACAGAAGACGCTTCAATCAGACCAGTGGACTCGGAAAGAATCTTTTCCGACATGTGCACGCTTTCCTCAACACGGGCCTGTCCCACATTGGACGCCTCCGTCAAGTCATTCACCGAAACTTCGTTTTTCTGCAGGATTGTAGTCACAGACTGAATGTTTGCAACCATCTGCTGAACCGCAGAGGAACTTTCCGAAACACCCGTGGACTGCAGCTGGATACTTTCGTTCAGCTTTTCAATATTCTGCATGATTTCTTCAATAGTGGCAGTGGCCTGCTCCACACCGCTGGACTGGTTCACCATCTGCTGCTTTACGTTGCCGATATTGTCCACAATCTGCTCCACACTCGCAGAAGTCTCGTCCATATTGGAAGAAAGCTCACCGACAATCCGCGTGCTGGTGGCCACATTGTCCTGAATACCCAAAAGCAGCCTCCTGGTCGCGTCGTGGAAACGGTTCAGGTAAGTGACAAGCACACCAAAGTTGTCACGGCTTTCAATCTTCAATGAATGCTCGGAATAATCACCGTTAGCCATTGCATCGCTCAGCTGGGCAATCTTGGCAAGACGTCCGGCCTGTCCCCTGGACATAGCACCAAAGTCAATCATCTGCATAATCATTGCAAAGAAAAACTGCGGCAGCATACGGGACACAAACAGGTCATGCGCGGACAAAGAATTCAGCCTTGAGCAGAAAAGCGGATTTATACCCAAAAAGATTATACCAACACCGCCAAAGAACGAAACAAGAAGATTGCGCTTGAACAAATCCATCTTGACATGCCTGCGTTCGATAGGAAGCCACGAAAGCCATCTCTCGTACATCTCAAGGAACTGCACGTAGAAAAGTACACCACAGCTGCCCAGAGAGCCAAGACTCAGCGAAGCAATATAGAGAGAATCAAAAGTAATTCCCTGGCTGCGGCATGAAGCCCCGATCACGAATGGATACAAAATCATAAGAGTAACCGGAATAGCAATGGTGACAAACTGAGACAAAAAGACAATATTATTGTATTTGTCAAGCTCTCCCGGCTGATACTGCCGGAGCTTCTTTTCCAGAACCGTAAGAGTCGCAAACGGTCCTCCGATGATGATGACAAGAACAGGAATCATATAGGGTGACACAATAATGCGCATGATTTCCTGCAGAGTATAAGCACCAATCAGCTGTCCGGAAATAATCATGTAAAGGAAGGGAGTCCAACATACCAGCCAAAAAAGAACCTTGATAACCGGCGGCATCTTGGAAACCAATGTTGCTTCAGATTTCATAAAAAACGCTCCTTAACAGCAAATCTCAAGAATCCACGGAACACATCCCGCAAGAATTCGCACGTAAATTTTAAATAGGGGGCGAATCTTAAAAAAAGATTACTTTCTACATTATCGGAAATTTTTTATTTTAAGTAAAGACTGAAAGGGGGCTTTTTATCCGCTTTTTGCGCCTTTCTCCCGATAAATAACTGTTATTTTTTATAAAATCAAGGTTTTGTCTCCACTTTCACCGGCCTTCCGGCCTTCGCTCCCGCTCACCCGCTTCCCTCGCTGCGCTCAGTCCAGTGGGCTGCATGCGCAGGGCCTCCACGCCGGGGCGCACGCCACGGAAATAGATTTTTAAACCAAATACCAAAGTGTCGGAAGGGTAGCCACTTTGTGTTTGCTTTGCGTCAAAATTGATTCCCTTGTGCGCAAGATGTCTAGTATTGAATAAAAGCCCGAGAATCACTATAATTTCTGCAATTTCTATGGCTGTGTACGGAAGATTCCGGATGTGTTCCAGGCCGGAAAATTCCATGATTTATTTTTCGAGGTGACATGTATGATTAGACTTAAGAATGACGAC
>CAMNHD010000088.1 GCA_946538875.1 uncultured Treponema sp. | reverse complement strand
CCCCTGCTGCCAGTGGGCGGTTCCCATTGGAATGGTGTTTATGCTACCTGCACTGTTATTGACTTGATGCTTCCGTCGCGGGCAAAGAGTTTCTTTGTTTCTTCGGCGGTGAGTTCAAAGCCGTCGCGTGTGCTGGTGCTTCCGTCTGCAAAGACTACGCTGATGGCGCTCTTTCCGGTCTTCTGGTAAGTCACGCTTGTGGCACACCATGTGAACTTGAGCTTTCCGTCCACCCATTCGTTTTCTTCAAGGAACTGCGGCTTGAAGAATGCCTTGCCGTCTGCAATGCGCACTCCAAGTTCGCCCCATCTGGTAAGGACTTCTTCCTTTACCTGACCTGTCATGCCTGGCTGCCTTGCACCCTTTCCGAATGGTGTGTGTGAGTACGGGTCTGACGGGAATGCTCCGTAAAGATCCGGTGTCTTGTTGAAGCTGAGTCCCTTGCGCACGTCGTAATAGGCCTGTGCAAGTGCCGGTGCTTCCTTTTCTCCTGCATCGTAAGCGGCGGTTGTGTGTTCCTGGACGGCCAGGAGAAGCTTTGACACCATGTGCCAGTAGATGCTTCCGAGGCCTTCGTAGGCATAGAAGGTTCCTGAGCGGCCGGTAAAGCTCTGGTGGTTGAATGTCTTTTCGTACAGTGCCTTGAGTGTCTCAAGTTCTGCCGGTGTGGGGCGCTTTGACTCAGGCAGGGCTGTTACGATGTCTTCCATGATGCGTGCGTTGTGGAATTCTGCGTTGAAGTGCCACTTGCCGTTGATGTCCCTGCAGAGGATTGCTCCTTCGCTGCGTTCAAGAAGTGACTTAAGGCTTTCAAGGTCTTTTTCCTCCACATTGTTCTTGTCAAGGAATGCAGGAAGCTCCTTGTTGGGGTAGAGTATGTAGGAGTACTGTCTCTTTTCGAACAGCGGGCTGTTTTTGAGGGAAGACAGAAGGTCAAGGGTCTGTGCGCTGTCAAGAAGTCCTGCCGAAAGAACTGCAACCTGTCCTTCGAGCATTTCCTGGAGACGTTCCACGCTCATGCCTGTGTTGCCGATCAGCAAAGTGTTGTAGGTGTGGTAAAGTCCGTCGCTCCTGCGGTTTACTGCGATGCTCTGCCTTACCATTTTTTCCATCGACTCAAGCGCTTCGACAATTTCGTTCCTGCTGAGTTCGGCTTCTCCGTCGGCATATCCGTTTGTGTAGAAGGCGTTGCGTTCAACTTCAAAGATGTGTCCTGCCGCATCGGTGAATGCCTTGCGTGCCTCGTCGGAAGCAAGTGTCTTTTCCACGTCGTTTGCGCGGTAGAGTTTGCTCAGGTCGCTGAAGCAGATTGCTTCGGCTTTTGGCAGGGTGTAAGATGCAATCGGGCTGTCCTTATACAGTTTGATAAGGAACTTTATCATGCGGTGCAGGTAGCAGAGTGTCACGACAGAAAGACCGTAGCCTGCAAGGGCATTGTTTGCGTCGTTCCATTCCGGGCGCTGTGTGTTCATCCAGATTCCGCCGCCCGGTACGAGGTTTGCTGTCTTGCAGATGATAATCTGAAGGAGTTTTGCGGTGAATGTCAGCAGGTATGGCTGGTTATCCTTTCCCTGCACGAGCTTTGCGTCGCTTCCGTAAGTCTTTGAGTTTGCAAAAAGTTTGTCGCTCAGGGCCTTGTCAAAGAGAATTGATGCGCGTGGGTCCCTGCAGATTTCATCGTAGGATTTGAGGCGGTATGGCACGTTGCTGCTTACGTAGAGCTTGTCGTTGAGCGCGTTCAGGAATGAGTCGCGTTCTGTGCTGCTCCACATCTCAAGCAGTTTCTGAAGGTAGATTACCTGATGGTCGCCCCAGTATCCGTACTGTGCCCACGGGTTGTTTGGTTCCGGGCATTCCCAGTCGATTCCCTCGCGGGAGATGCGGTATGGGTTGAAGCCGTCTGCTGTCATTGCATTGAGGAATTTTGCGCAGATTGCAGGTACGTATGCGGGGTAGCTCATGGTGAGTGCTTCCCAGTTCTGGAAGATGTCGCGCCAGTTTCCTTCGTAGTTGAGAATCGGGTTGCCGGAGGCATCGTTGAGCTTGATGTTGAAGCGGTTCCATGGGCGGCTGGGGTCACCGTGGCGGCGTGAGAAGATGATTGGAAGGTATTCCATAAAGAGTCTTGTGAGCTGTGGATTTCCTTCTTTTTCTACTGCGGCCTCAAGATCCTGTCTGTTGACTGAGAAAGAATTCTTCCATGAAGCAAGGGCCTTTTCCGCTACGGGGAGCATGGCCTTGTTCCTGGTGGCGATGAAGGAGAGCAGGTCCGGCACGTTGATTTTTCCGTTGTCTGCAAAGAAACCGCCGCGCATTATATTGAACATTACATTTGCCCTGTGGTGCAGACAGGTCATCTTTGCTCCGGTCTCCTGAATTCCGTCCGCTTCGCCAAGATAGGTGGTCATAAGGTCTTCGCCTGCCTGGATGTCCTTTACAAGAGCTTCCTCTGCGGCTTTTCTGTCGGCGGTGTCGTTCTTGAGGACTGCAATGCGTGAGGCATTCAGGAATGTGTCGAACACCTGGTACCATTCTGCGCAGCTTCCTGCTTCAAGTGTCTCTTCCCTTGCGATAAAGCAGCCGGGACGTTCTCCCTTTACAACCATAACAGGCTTGAGTTCAGACTTGTTTCCCTGTGCGGCAAAGAACTGTGCCGGTGTGTCCGGGCTGAGCAGCAGCGGATCGTCTGTGGTGAACCATGAGACGTTTGCAAGAAGTCCTTCGCTTGGTTCTGCCTTGTCGGTGACAACTGACGAGAGTGTAAAGAGAGCCAGGTTTCCCTTTGCGTCAAGGTCTGTCTTTTTGTATGCATCGAGAAGCACTGAATTCTGGTTCTGCATGTCGGCTCCGATGCAGGCCGGCAGGATGTTGCGGCATCCGTCGAGGACTGTGACTGTCCTTGCGGCAGAACCGTTGTTTTCTATATGAGTCATGCGCACAAGTCCGAATCTGGCGGAAGAAGTCCAACCGTAGCGGAATGTAAGCCCCAGTGACTTGTTCACTTCTTCGAACCAGACCTTTGTTCCGTTTGCATTCTTATAAATGTTTCTCTGGATGGCAGGATCCTGGATAAAGCGTGCGGCGCTGGATGTCATAAGCGGTGCGAAAGGTTCCCAGAAAACTATTGAACCATTGTCTTTTACAGCTATTGCTGTGTATGGCCCTGTAACAGTTTTTCCGTCGGATACCTTGTCAGCGGTATAGTAAGGGAAGATCGCGTGATCGGCATCTCCGCGGCCAGCGGTGACTCCTCCCTGAGACCAGCAGAAGTTCCACACATCTGAAGAACTTGTGATTGTCATGAAGAAGTCTTCCATTTTGTCAAAGTTTTCGATTTTATAGAAATCCTGTCCGTCAAGTCTGGTAAAAATACCCTTTGCATTCTGTTGCATTTGCAGCTCCTGGTAAAAATGATAATGCGTGGCATTCCACAACATCCTATAAAGAACAATAAATTAACTTGGCGTCAATGTCAATTTTATTTTTTAAATTAACCGAAATTTTGATACCTTTCTGAAAAGTCAAGTCCTACCAATCTGCGGGGCAGTAGAATATACTCTAGAATCAAGGAAGGCTGAATATGAAAGACGCGACAACCAATGTATTGTATGAGACAAAGCTTAACAGAAAGACTTTCTGGCAAAGGCTTAAGGAAGAGAAGTATCTTCAGTTGATGGCATGGCTTGGCCTTATCTGGATGCTGGTGTTCAACTACGCTCCGATGTATGGTCTGCTCATCGCCTTCAAGAAGAATTACCGCATTACCACTCCTCTGTTCAGTGGTGAGTTCTTGAAATCTCCGTGGGCTTCAAACCATGGTTTCTTCCATTTTATCAAGTTCTTCAAGGATGAGGAATTTGTAAATATTATGGTGAATACCCTTGGCATAAGCCTGCTCAAGCTGCTGATCTGTTTTCCTCTGCCTATAGTTTTTGCTATTTTGCTCAATGAAGTCAAGAATGCAAAGTTCAAGAAGGCAGTGCAGACTATTTCCTATCTGCCGCACTTCCTCTCATGGGTTGTTCTCGGCGGTATCCTCACAACATGGATGGATGAGACTGGATTCTTCAACAATCTTCTTATGTATACAGGTATTCTGAAGAAGCCTATCTCCTTCCTTGCCTACCCGCGTTTCTTCTGGCCGATTGTGGTCATCTCCGATTTATGGAAGGAACTTGGCTGGTCTGCAATCATCTATTTGGCTGCCATTTCCGGTATTGACCAGGAGATGTACGAGGCCGCCCAGGTTGACGGTGCAAGCCGTTTGCGCCAGATTATCTCGATTACACTGCCTTCCATCAAGGGAACAATCATAATCATGTTCATCCTTCAGGTGGGTCAGCTGCTCAATTCCAACTTTGACCAGATTTTCGTTCTGTACAACCCGCTCAATGCGGCACGCAGTAACGTTATCGACATCTACACATTCACCACGGCCATGCGCGGAATGCAGTTCTCGTACGCGAGCGCCATCGGTCTGTTCAAGTCTGTGGTTGCTTTCATACTTCTGTTCATTGCAAACCAGATAACCAAGAAGGTGAACAATACTTCACTGTTCTAGTCAGCGGACGTTTTAGGAGATAATTATGAGTAAGAAATTAGGTAGAAAGACGGTCGGTGACTATATCATCGCCGTGATAATGGTGCTTATCTGTGTGGCGGCCCTGTACCCTGTATGGTACACAGTAGTTGTGTCGTTCAATGATTCCAAGGATACTCTCCGCGGTGGTGTTTTCCTTCTGCCGCGCAAGTTCACTGTCCAGAGCTACAAGACAGTCTTCCAGGACAAGTCGATTGTCACAGCTTTTGCCGTGACTATTCTCCGTACCCTTATCGGTACAGTGTCTTCCGTGCTCTTTACCGCAATGGTCGGCTATGCCTTCTCAAAGAAGCACATCATGGGCAACCGTGTGTACCTTATCATAGGTACAATCACAATGTTCTTCGGCGGCGGACTTATTCCTACGTTCATCATGTACAGGAACATCGGCCTGTATGACAACTTCCTTGTCTATATCATCCCGAGCCTGTTCAACTTTTACAATATGATAATCTTCATGTCATTCTTCAGGGAACTTCCTGCTGGTCTTGAAGAGTCGGCAAAGCTTGACGGTGCGAATGATCTTCTGATTTTCTTCCGCATCATCCTGCCCCTTTCCATGCCGGTTCTTGCGACCATCGCCCTGTTCAACGGAGTATGGCAGTGGAACGATTACTTTACAGGCGTTCTGTATATCAACAAGGCCGAACTCCAGCCTATACAGACCTTCCTGTACCGCATCATAGCCAGTGCAAGCGCATCAAAGACTGTTGTTTCCCTGCCGGCCGGTATTTCAGCCCAGCAGGTCAGCTCTCAGTCGGTGCGTCTTGCAACAATGGTCGTCACCACACTGCCTATAGTGTGCGTGTACCCGTTCCTGCAGAAGTACTTTGTAAAGGGTGTCCTTGTCGGCTCAATCAAGGGCTGATTTGGAATGAATATGGTGAACGGAATGGGGCTGCACAGTCAGCCTCATCTGTACAATAGAAAACATACTATGCGTGTATATAATAGGAGGAATCTTATGGGAAAGATTAGGAACATAATGCTTGGCGCAGCAATGGGTGCGCTTTTTACCGTAACAGGTTGTTTTGGTGGTGGCCAGAAGGCAACAAACACAATTCCGGGAACTGAATTTGAGCCTGGTTGGAAGCTGAATACACAGACACCTATCGAATTTGACTGGTACATCAACTTCTCATGGTTCTCACGTCACTGGGGCGACTCTGAGGTTTCAAAGTACATCACTGAAAAGACCGGTGTAAAGCCGAACTTTATTGTTCCGGCAGGAAACGAAGCTGAAAAGCTCAACACAATGATTGCCGGTAACGCTCTCCCTGACATCCTTACACTCGGCTGGTACGAAGGACAGGTTCCGATGATGATTGATTCTGGACTTGTTTATGCACTTGACGAGCTTGCAGAAAAATATGATCCTTACTTCTTCAAGGTTGCAAATCCTGACAAGCTGGGCTGGTACCGCCAGGCAGACGGCCATGTATACGGTTATCCAAATGCTTCCTATACTCCGTCCGACTACGAGAAGTACAGCGGAAAGCTTGTTTCCAACGAGACCTTCCTTGTGCGCAAAGATATGTACGAGGCTCTCGGAAAGCCGGATCTTTCAACTCCTGAAGGATTCCTGAGCGCTCTCCGCATGGCAAAGCTCAAGTTCCCGACTGTGAATGGCATGCCGCTTATTCCTTTTGGAACATCAGAATTCTCTGACGTTGGCTGCAGCCAGCTCCAGGCAACACTTTCCCACTTCCTGGCAATTTCACCGGAGCAGGATGGAAAGTATTACGATGTGAACCTTGGTCTTACAGAAAATCCTGAGTATGTACGGTGGCTCCGCGCATTCCGCCAGGCTCACGAGGAAGAGCTTATTCCAACAGATATCTTTGTTGACAAGCGTTCTCAGATTGAAGAGAAGGCAGCACAGGGACGTTACTTCTGTATGCTTTATCAGAACTGGGATATGCAGACTTCCCAGAACGCACTTTATACAAGTGATCCTAATTCAATCTATATCGCAGTTGACGGACCAAAGAACACCCATGGCGATGATCCTAAGCTTGCAGGTGGAAGCATTGCCGGATGGACAATCACACTCATCAGCAAGAACTGCAAGGACAAGGCC
>CAMNHD010000087.1 GCA_946538875.1 uncultured Treponema sp. | reverse complement strand
TGAGCCTGGAAGGCTTCACAAACTCATACGTAGTAGTCAACGACGACCCCTCGGTAATGGAAGCCCTTATAATCGACCCGGGAAAAATCTCCGAGGAAATAATCACTCAGATAGAAAACGGCCCTTACAAGCTAAGTGCAGTGCTTATCACCCACAACCACGAGTACTACGCCTCTGGACTAAGGACACTGAACAAAATCTACACCCCAAAAGTCTATGCCGCAGACTACGAAGTAATGGGGAGCAAGCCAATAGTCATCCGAGGAGACGGAAGCTTCAGGGAAGCGGGACTGGACATACAATATTTTGCAGTGCCAGGCCACACCAACGACAGCATGGTCTTTAAAATCGGCAGCATACTCTTCACCGGCGACGCATTGACCGCAGGCCTCATCGGCGAAACCACAGGCAAATTCTTCAAGTCGATGCTCGTGGGAAACATACAGAAAAAAATTCTTACCCAGACCGACGACACAGTCATCATGCCCGGTTACGGTCCACCAACCACGGTCGGGGCTGAGCGCCAGTTCAACATGGACATTCCCCGTCAGCACAAATAGGATTTCTTTTCACGGACGGCACCGCACACCCTCATGCCACAGAATCAGCCTTGCGGCAGACATGTCACTTTCAAGATCCCCGTCTTGCGGGGTTCCGTTCGCAAGGCTCACTCCATTACCGCATCCGCTGCGCTCCCTGCGGCAACCGCTGCGCGGCCCCTCCACCCGGGCGTAGGCTCCTTCGCCTCACTACCTTAACTTCGTACTAAATTAAAAAAATTCCCACAAACCCGGTACGACAAAAAAATGATGTCCATACGATTATTGTAATTACACTTGACACTGCTCCAAAATCTCTATAAACTCAAAAGTGAGATTAAGCTCCGTACAGAAATTTTACATACATTTCAGAAATATTTGCACCCTGCTTTTTTTCAAGGAAGAGAGCCCACTTAATGTACCACCTCAGAGTTTCTGCTTTGCTTACAGTATTGCTTCTCGCAACAACACTTCAGAAAGTCCCGGCACAAACCCAGGACAAGGAAGCGGGGCAGACTGCAGTCCAAGGAGCCGATTCTCCCGGGCCTTCGGCATATCAGCAGAGACAAAACCTCATAGCATACGCAATCTCACTTGCAGGACTTCAGATTCAGCCGCAGGATTTTGTACCTCATGTGGCAGACCACGCAGCAGACGTAAGGCTTCCAATCAACATACAGGAGCTTTTTTCAAAGACAGAGGAAATCAGTCAGGAAAACCGTGAGCCTGGAGACATAATCTTTCTTGCCGACAGTGACGATCCGGATTCAGTTCCCGACCACGCAGGCATATATCTTGGACTCTATACAGGACCCAACCAGAAAATCTACGGCCGCAGAATCTTCATCCATTCATTCATAAAAGATTCAGAAGCAAAGGTAACAATCAGCGATGCAGACAGCCAGTACTGGCAGAGCCGCATAGTCTCCTACGCACGGTTCCTGAGCAGCGCAGACCCCCTGGACATCACGCCCAGCACGGACTCGCCATGGGTAGACCCTGACCAGCCGGTTGTATTCCAGGCGGAAAACGGTTCCGGCACACAGGGAGTACGCTCCATGGACTGGACAATCTCCTTTGAAGTTCAGGAAAAAGACCTGGACAACTTTGACCTTGATCCTGACGGCACAAAGGCAGGCATAACGTTGCCCGCTGAAGATTCCGTTCAGCAGCCACCGGCGGCAAACCAGGCACAGCAGATTCATTCAAGTGCAGTCCACGAGCTTACACTGGATTTTTCATACTGTCCGCTTTTTGCCCTGCCTGTCAACGGCGGCATAAGATCGGCAATGCAGCTTGAGCGCAGCGCAAACTTTGTGCCTATGTCGTTCGGTCTCAAGGCAGAATACATAGGAGCAGTACTTCCAAAAAAATCAGGCTTCCTTGGATTCGGAACAGCATTCCTGTACAGCTACATGCGCACAAGGCGTGAAGACCTTGGGGCAGCAATCACACTGCAGATCATATCCCTGGACTTTTATCTGTCATACAAGTACCAGTTCAAGCCGAACATGGCTGTGCTTGCACACGCAGGCCTTGGTTTTATGATTGTACCTCAGCCGCAGTACCTGTACGACGACGGTTACATTCCCCAGTCAGACAACTGGAGCTATCCGGGAATCATGGTGGGCGGTGCATACCAGTATAACTTTACCAGGGAACTCTCACTCATTGCAGGCTTGGACTTTATGACTTCCCTTGGGATGAGCGTCCCCTTCCCCGTTTTCAAGGCCGATGTGGGCTTGGGATGGAGGCTCTTATGACGGTGCGGCATTCACGTACCGTCCTTACAACTCTTCTTGCAGCGCTGACTGCAGCACTTTTACCTGCGCTTTCAGCATGCCGTTTTTCGTCATACGACAATCTCGTGGACTATCTGCAGAACGGCGGAGTACTGACCACAAATCCTGATTCAGCTCCATTCAGGACACTCAAGCCTGTGACAGCAACCCAGTGCACTCTGCCGACAGACGGGGAGCCGGAACCAGAGCCTCAGGAACTAACAGAAGGCGCTGTCTACGAAAGTGAAAGAACTGTCAAGCTTCTTGCACCAACGCAGACAGTAAAGAACACAAAGCTGCCTTCCACGCCAAGTGTAACTTACAGACTGTGGCGCTTCAACCGCAACACAAACAACTACAGCCTGCTCGCAAGCAATGACCAGGAAAAGGCTGCGGAACATTCGCTTGAGCAAAGCAGCACAATACTTGAAACAGGACTTCTTCTGGACGGAGGCAAATACCTTCTTGAAGCACTGGCAAAGCTGGCAGGCTACACAGACTCCGAGTCAACCGTCTGGAATTTTTCCATAGGCTGGGAAGAAGTTACAAGCCTACAGCTGGAACTTCCAGACAACTACCGCTGCTACTACATAGTCGGACGGACAGTCTTCTCAGCAGACACAGACAGTATTTTCAGCCAGTCCGACACAGATGACGTGGACGATAACGGCGGAGAAAATGCAGGCCGCACAAGCCGCAGGATAAGCGTGAATCCTCAGGTCTACAAGCTGACCGGCACAAGCGCCGACGGCAGTGAATCAAAAGAACTTGTGCCCACGCCAGACAATCTGCCCGCACCGCTGCTCTGGCTGGAAACACAGGAAGGCGACACCGCCGTACAGCCGGTAACAGGCTACACACTGGTACTTCCAGCGGATTTACCCGCTGAAGAATATAAACTAAGGATACAGGTAATCTATGCCAATGTCACCAACGACCTCACGGTATACGTGCAGGTTCTTGACTAAGGCACAGATTATTCGATTGCAGCATCATCAATAAGGAGTAAAAAGATGAAAAAGCTACTTTTTACAAGCACACTTGCTTTTATTGCGGCGGCACTTATAACAACCGGGTGCACCAACTCCCTGGGCGGAACAGGCGACCAGGAAGGAACCACAGTTCCACTGAACAGTGACGGTACCATTTCCTTCACAATCGGCACAGCAGACACCGCACGTACCATCGCCCCGGTAAATCCGGACGTCTACTGGACAGTATTCGGTTCAACAAAGGCCGGTTCAGACAATGACGCAGACTACGCAGAAGGACTTGCCAGCGGTGACACATCGACAGTTTTCTTTGCAGAAGCCGCCGACCTCAACCGCACCTCAAACATTCCGTTCACAATCCAGGCAGTAAACGGCCGCCAGTGGTACTTCACAGCTTACGCTACAAAAGAGCTGCCGTCAGCACTCTACAACGAAAGCCCGGTTGTAAACGCAGACAAGATTGCCGCAGTAAAAAACGCAGCAATCTTCAAGGGAACAGTTTCCTTCACAGTCACTCTTGACGCCGCAGCAGGAACAGCCACACTCACCCCGGCAGCCGGCTACACAAGCGCAACCATCATCAAGACAGCCGACTGTCCAGCCACAGGCGCAACAGGCCGGGCAATCATCCCAGTGTCATTCCCGCTGACTAACTCTCTGCGCGACTATCAGAAGATTGACAGCATTATACTCACACTCTCAAATGCAGATGGTACACACTCATACAGCATCACCAACATCGACGGCTCCAACAGAGACCTTGCCTTCACACCATCCCTGCCGGCAGGAACCTACGCACTTGAGCTTACATTCAACAGCAAGCCCCAGTTCGGCGGAAGCGGAAGCTCTGTATACGAAATCTTCTCTTATACAGACACACTTACCATAAGAGCAAACTATGACTCCTACGTAACAGGAATCACAGGCGGTATCGTAAGCACAAGCCCGATTGGCTACGACATAATGTTCAGTGACGAAACCACAGATTTTGCTGACGGAATCACCTCTCCAATCATCGACATGAATGGCGCAACCGGTTATACAATCACCGAGGCACAGATTCTGAACTACACAAGAAAGACCTTCTATGTAACCGGAGACGGAACACTCAGAGCAAACAGCAACGGTGTAAAGACTGGTTCAAAGGCCGCACCTTTTGAAAGTGTTGCAGAAGCAGTCGCCGCAATTCCACAGATTGCCGACGGTGCCGCAGCAGCAGACTCAGAAGATGTGAGCGGTGCAACAACCTGGACAATCATTATCGATGGAAACAATACAAACACTGACCCAGTTGCAATCACAAACAACACTGCAAATGTAGCAAACGTAATCATCAGACAGTTTGCCGCAGGCACAGACCCTGACCAGCCGAACGCCTCGTTCGATGCAGACCTTACAGTGACCGCAAATGCAAGCGCCGGTAAGATTCAGTTCATTCTTGACCACGTAAAGGCAGCAGGCAACGTAACAGTAGGAACTCCTTATTTCTACCTGAACCACGCAGTACTCGGAGACGGAACAAAGTCCGTTATACTCAACAAGCAGGACACAACCAAGGACGGTACACTCAACGCAGATCCGGAAGACACTGTTTCAAGCGCAACAAACATCACTCTTGAAGGTGACGTGGGAACCACAGTCGTAAAGAGATGCTCATTCTCACTCGGACTCCCGGCAGCCGCAGCAGCAGGCTCAGAATACAGTTCTGACGGATCAGGATGGAGCACCAATTTCACACTGAACGCAGACTATGCCGCAAACGCAGGCAGCACGTACACACGCGTACTTGCAGCCGCAAGCGATGCAGAAGTGACCGCCGGTACTGCAGGAGCAAAGGGTGACCTTGTTGTAAAGTACGAGGAACAGGCAACAGATCCAGAAAATGCAAACGCCATCGCAATCATAAACCTTGGAAGCAGCACAACCTGCACAGTAGCAACTGACAAGGCTCAGGAATCTGAACTCCAGGCAGGAGCAAAAGTCACATTCACATATACACTCAAGAGCACAGACTCAGCAGTTGTCCTTTCAAGTCTTGCTGAACCAACATACAAATTGTTCGACCAGGCAGACGGAACAGACGCTTCTATCAATACATTCTCAAAGTCAACATGGACAGGCAGCGCAAGTGCAAATTCCTCCGGTGAGTACATCTACACCCAGGACGTCACAATCAGCACCACGACACTGCTGGAAGCAGGCCGCACATACAGCCTCAAAGTTCAGCTCACAGTTGACGGAGTTGTTCAGGACGTAACCTACAACTTCACCTACATGGAACCATAAAAAAATAGTTTGATATAAAACCAAACAAACAAAACAGCCATTCCAAACGGAGTGGCTGTTTTGTTCAAGGAATCGCTGTCGGTTTTAACACAGCTTATTCCGGCCCGGCTTAATTTTTATTCATAGTCATCAGAATCATAATCACCGCGGTTGTTACCTTCCCCCCAGCCTACGCCCGATTGCAGGGGGCGCGTAGCGCTTCCGGAGTGGAGGCGGATGCCGGAACGCAGGAATGGAGGCGCAGGCCGGAACCCCGGAAAGCGGGGAATGCGGCGCGGCGGACGGCCGGTTGGAGCCGTAAGGCCCCGGTAAAAAAAGACGTACAGTCTGAAGAGAAATAATTACAGAACTGCCCGGTTAAGCGCAGAAAAGAAAACCTACCACAAAAAACGCCCACTCTCTTCTATTAAATTGCAGTTTGTGGTATAGTGGTTGGCAAAATCAGTTTGTATTAATTTTTAAGGAGTTATATATGTCATACCCATTCCAAACTATCGAGCCCAAGTGGCAGAAATACTGGGACGACAACAAGACGTTCAAGGTGAGCGAAGACCCTAAGTTTCCTAAGGACAAGAGGCGTTACGTTCTGGACATGTTCCCATACCCCAGCGGGGCCGGTCTGCATGTTGGCCACCCGGAAGGCTACACTGCCACCGACATCTGGTGCCGCTACCTGCGCATGAACGGTTACAACGTGCTTCATCCGATGGGATACGACGCGTTCGGTCTTCCTGCCGAAAACTATGCAATCAAGACTGGAACCCATCCTGCCACCACTACTTTCAAGAACATAGAGCACTTTACCCAGCAGATCAAGGCACTGGGATTCAGCTACGACTGGAACCGCTGCATCATGACGTGCACCCCGGACTACTACAAGTGGACCCAGTGGATTTTTCTTCAGCTCTACAAGAAGGGGCTGGCATATGAAGCCGAAACTCCAATCAACTGGTGCCCAAGCTGCAAGACCGGTCTTGCAAACGAAGAGGTCAAGGAAGGCCACTGCGACCGCTGCGGTTCTCCTGTTACGCACAAGACCATCCGCCAGTGGATTCTGAAAATCACCGCCTACGCTGACCAGCTTATCAAGGACCTCGACGGGCTGGACTGGCCGGAAAGCGTCAAGCTCATGCAGAAGAACTGGATTG
>CAMNHD010000086.1 GCA_946538875.1 uncultured Treponema sp. | reverse complement strand
TGAGTTTCTGTCAAAAGACAAACAATCAGGCTCAATTTCCGTGGAATATGAATCATCATTTGAACCGTCGACGTCCACTATATCCACGAAAAAAACATCCGGATTAAAATATGAGAGATCAGCAAAGAACTGCATCCTGAGTATGTTATGGTCCAGGTCGTTCTGCACGACGGCAAAGTCGCATTCAACTGGATTCACCGACACAGAACCAATAAAGCGGTAATTTCCGTTTTCATCAACAAGGCATGCAAAAAGCCTGTGCTTCCGCATTTCATAAAGGTCGGCAGCAGGAATTGCCACAGCCTTGAATCCATCTATCACAGGGAACTCATACCAGAAATCAGCCGCTATATCATTGCTCACAAGCGGATATTCCCTGTAAGGCAGCTTTAACCGGCTTTGTTCATTCGAATTTATTGGATTCCCGTAATAAAGCCTCAGGGAAGGGTTGTTCCGCGCTGTTCCAAGAACATAATACTGATGGTTGTCAGAGTAATTGGAGTACCAGTCGTTTTCCACCTCAAGATAATCATAATACGGAGAGATGTTGTCATAGGGATTTTCACTGGTGCCGCTCCAGGACAGAGTCAATGTGTCACAGAGTACCTTGCTTCCGTCCTTCACACCATATACACTGACCGTATTTTCAGGGACTGAATTCAAGTTGTACACCCTGCCGTATACGTCAGTCACATACTCATAGGCTTCCGAATAATAAATTTCCGTGGAAAATGATTCCGCACCGCTTTCAAGGAATACCCCGTTTCTGTCCACGCCATCGATATAGACTGCATCGTAGTAAGAGGAACCTTCGCTTCCTGTATTGAAACGCAAAGTCAATTCCGAGCGGTTGGAATTGACCTCAGGAACAGGTTCATAGGTATAGCTTTTCACAAGACTCTTCTGCAGAACAGCCGGCAGCCCAGTCTGTACCGCCACAGGCAGTTCAGAAGCAAAGCCGTACAAGTAGGAACCAGTTCCGAAAGTTTTGTTGTATGTGTAATTTATAAACGAGTAATTTCCATCCGCAGAAAAGTCCCCTGCAAGGGTGACTTGTTCAGCTGAAGTGCCGCGGAGGGACTGAGGTTCCGCAAGCATTTGTTTTCCGTCATAAAGAGTCCAGTACAACCAATTGCCGGCACTTGTCCGTAGATTGTACAAACCGCTTTTATTAAACTCAAATGAATCAGAATCCATCCGGTATTCAATAAGGCGTGGAGGGGCCACCATCGTTACTAGGTTGGAGCCCGAATTTCCAAGCGCGTCAGTTACAATTACTCTCACATAGATGTCCTTTGTGGTGTCCACATCTGAAGGCAGCTCATAGGAATAATAGATATATTTATCAAAATCAAACACTCCGTCGGCGACGTTACCCGACACAGCAGTACGGTCCGGAATGGCTATGAAACCGTCCTGCATCTGGTAAGAATACGCCAGGGAGATATCCAGAGTATCAGAGTCATCAGATATCGATGTGTTTGTAGACCTCAGATACCACGGATCTGAATTACCAAGCGGAATTCTTATGTATATAGTCCTCACGCTCTCATTGATTGATTCCATGGAAAAGTCAGATTCAGGCAGGACGTTGAACAAATCACAGTAGACATTGACAGTTACATCCCTGACCAGCGTAAATGTTCTTACCTGGCTCCTGTTTCCGGAGCAGTCCATCAGGTAAAAGTCGTACCGCACCATGCCGTTATAATCCTTCAGGCTCAGAGTTCTAATTTCAGCCTGTATTTTATACACCCCGTCAGCATAAACAAGGCTTCCTGAAAGCAGCTTGTCTGCGGCACGTACAGTTTCAGAAGAAGTGAGTGTCGGTTTTCCATAGGCATCAAACCCGAAGTTCGAAAGTTGGGTTTCCGTATAATAAAGCCCTGCAATTCCGGACACATCATCAATTCCTTCAAAGCGTACTATAATATTCCCGTTTGAACGGATTGATTCAAGGTTTAGGTCAGTCACCTGGTCTGGACTCAGTTCGACAAAGGCGTTCCCTGTCCCGTCATCAGTCTTGGGATAAACTGCTGCTGACACAATCGTAGGAGGCAGTTCGTCAGTCATATTTCCAGAGTTCACATTGAATGTGTATATCAGATTCACATCAAGTTTTTTCCCGGACACAGAAATTACACCTGGACCCTCTGATGAGGAACCGACCTTGAGCTGCAGTTTCACTATGGAGTGGTCTCCTGACTCAAGCAGAGCAGTCTTCACCGGAATGGAAAGCACCTTGCCGTCAGCGGAAATACTCGGGGAACCATAATTGCCGTTAACGACAGACCCGTTGTCAGACCTGCTGATCTCTATATTCTTGAAGCGTACAACATCGTCAAGGACATAACTGTAGCAGCGCCCGTCCAGATCGTTCAGGCGGTAGCTTGCCAGGGGTGGAATTTCTTCCTCGCTGAACCGGAAGGATTCGATGGAAACTGCTTCGCTGAAGTTCACTGTAACAGGCGTTGTGCAGGGAACACCGGCGGCAGTGTCGGCAGGAAAGGCACTCTGGACGTGGAACATTGTGGTGCAAAGCGGCCTGATGACTATTGTTTCTGAGGTTTCATCAATGATGGTTGCCCTGGTGGACAGAGCATCCGGGGATTCAAAGCTCACGCAGCCGGCAGGACTTGCCTCCCACCCCACAAAATCAATGAATTCCTTAGGCTCGAACACAAGCTGTATGGAGTCACCCTTCTTGTACATGGACTCGTAGCGGTTTGCGGCCGGCACAATGGAAGAAGTTGAGGATTCATCTGCCTTTATCTGTATTGTCAGGTAAGGGGCCTTTGAGTAGTCGCTGGCAGCCTTTACAGCATCCTTGATTTCCTGTCCGTTCATGAAGTTCTCGCAGGAAACAAGCAGTCCAAGAAGAAAAACTGGCAAAAACAAAACTGCTGGACGTCTAAAAATATTTCCTGTCTTAATTTTTCTGTTCATTGCGCACTCCTTGAAAAATTTGACTTTATACCAATTATAATTATAGCTTATTTTATGAGAAAAGCAAGTTTTTTAATCTGGTTTTAGGAATCCACCCTGCCGGTCCCGGGAATTCCACCTCATTCCCACTTGAACACAATTTATTTATATGCTAAGATTTACATCATTTGGAATAATTATACATTCCAGAAAAGTTGCAGCTATTAATTGAAAAGGTACCATAAGATGATTTACACTGACACAAGGGACAAATCAGTCCGCACAGATTTCAAGACCGCAGTCATGAGCGGTATGAACGCAAGCACCGGTGGTCTTTACATACCGGTGGAATTTCCAAAGCTTGACCCTTCTCTGATTCAGCGCAGCCCTGAGCCGTCATTCAGGGAAGTAGCATTTGAAATGTCAAAGCCTTATGTTGCAGGAGAAATTCCTGATGCCGACTTGGACGCAATCATCCAGGATGCATACCCGTTCAACCCTAAAGTTGTGCCTGTAGATCCAGTTTCCTATATCCTGGAACTTTTCCACGGTCCGACATGCGCTTTCAAGGACTTTGGCGCAAGATTCATGGCCCGCGTCATGTCTTACTTCAACCGCAGCGAAAACGACAACCTGCACATTCTTGTGGCAACATCAGGCGATACCGGTTCGGCAGTAGGAAGCGCATTCCACAATGTGCCGGGAATCGACGTCACAATTCTTTATCCTGACGGAAAAATCTCTCCGCTCCAGGAAAAGCAGCTCTCCACATTTGACGGGAACGTACGCGCACTCAAGGTGAAGGGTACATTCGACGACTGCCAGAAGCTTGTCAAGACAGCATTCACTGATGCAGACCTCCGCAAGAAATTCCGTCTTTCGTCAGCAAACTCAATCAACATCAGCCGTCTTCTTCCGCAGAGCTTCTACTACATGTATTCCTCACTGGTTGTGAAGAACCGCATGCTTCACGATGCAAAGATTGAAAACCCGGCAATCATCATGATTGTTCCAAGCGGAAACTTCGGAAACCTTACCTCGGGCCTGATCGCAAGGGAAATGGGTGCTCCGATAGCAGGTTTTGTGGCCGCCACAAACTCCAACCACACAGTGCCTGACTGGATTGCAACAGGAGACTACAATGCACGTCCTTCCGTGGCAACACTCAGCAATGCAATGGATGTTGGTGCCCCAAGCAACTACGAGCGCATCTCCGCAATGTATTCACTTGAGCAGGTACGGGAGATGTTCGCTTCCTACTGGACTGACGATGAAGGCACACTCAAGGCCATAGATAACTGCCACTACAAGACAGGCTACATAATCGACCCTCACGGTGCTGTTGCATGGAAGGCATGGAGCGACATCCGCCACGGCGACATGGAAAAACTGATGAACGGTCAGCTTGCAACGGACATTGCAAAGCCTGGTCTTACCGCAAATGTTCCTGCATGGGCACAGAGCGTGGTTGACAAAAAGGCAGTCGGTGTGATTCTTGAGACAGCACATCCTGCAAAGTTCGGACAGACTGTTGTCAAGGCAATCGGCCGCGAACCAAGCATTCCGGACCGTCTTGAAAAAGTAATGTCCCTGCCTGACAGAGCAATCCCGATGACAAAGGACTACGATTCATTCAAATCATGGCTGACTGAAAACCTTTAGTCAACCGCACAAGGGGCTGCGCTTGAACAGCCTCTTTTTTTTTACAAGAATTTTTACAGGAGATTCCAATGGCTGAAGATAAAGACAAAGCTTATGTACGCCCCACCTGGGACGAATACTTTATGGAAGTATGCCGCACTGTTGCAAAGCGGGCCACATGTGACCGGGGCCGCAGCGGTTGTGTCATTGCCAAGGACAACCAGATTCTTGTGACCGGCTACGTTGGAAGTCCGGCTGGTCTCCCCCACTGCGACGAAGCCGGCCATCTGATGCGCAAAATGATTCACAATGACGGAAGCATCACGCAGCACTGCGTACGCACTGTGCATGCGGAGCAGAACGCAATATGCCAGGCAGCAAAGCGGGGCATTGCTATTGACGGGGCAACCGTCTACTGCAAGATGACACCGTGCCGCACCTGCGCCATGCTGATAATAAACTGTGGAATAAAGCGTGTGGTCTGCGAAAAACATTACCACGATGAAGAAGACAGTATGCGCATGTTTTCCGAGGCTGGAATAAAAATAGAGCACTTGGAGGACAATGTGCAGACTTACGAGAATATGTAGAAGCTTTCCTGCCAGACGCCTAGCCCTGGGTGGAGCGGCAGCCGCAGGCTGGTACGCAGCACCAGGGTGATGCGCACCGGAGGCCTTTGGCCGGAGCCGCGGAACACAGGTCAGGGGTACAGTGTGCTCCTGATAAATACTAAAAAGAATCAGGCCTTTACAGCCTCAAATATAATGTCGGCAAGGAAGACGGCTGCCAGAATCCATGTGACGACAGGAATGTCCCTGGCCTTTTTGCCTGCAAGCTTTGCGATTACGTACGAAATCATTCCCCAGCAGATACCGGTGCTGATTGAATACGCAAATGGCATTGCCATGATTGTGATAAATGCCGGTATGCCTTCCGTTGCATCGGAAAAGTCGATCTTGGTGACGCTCTTCATCATAAGGAAGCCTACAAAGATAAGCGCCGGAGCTGTTGCGGCCATCGGGATAAGTCCGAACAGCGGTCCCAGGAAAAGCGAAAGTGCAAAGAGGATTGCTGTGACCACAGAAGAAAGACCTGTGCGGGCACCTGCGGCTACTCCGGAAGTGCTTTCCACAAAGCTTGTGACTGTTGAGGTTCCAAGACATGCTCCTGCCACAGTTCCGATTGCGTCTGCAAGAAGTGCTCCCTTGGCGTTTTTGATGTTTCCGTCCTTGTCCTTGAGGTCAGCCTGCTCTGCAATGCCCATGAGGGTTCCCAGTGTGTCGAACATGTCGGTGAAGAGGAATGTGAACAGCACTACAAAGAACTTGAGCGAAAGAACATTGTTCCATTCAAAGTGGAAGAGAATCGGTGCGGCCGGCAGTGACACAGGGCTCCAGTTCTCGGGGATCCTTGTGACGCCGAACGGTATTCCGATTACAGTTGTGACTGCGATTGCAAGGAGTATTGCTCCCGGAATCCTTAGCATAAACAGGACGATTGTGATGATGAGGCCCAGAACTGCAACGATTGCGGCGGGGTTCTGCATGGTCAGGGTGATGAATTTGATGAGGGTTGCGCTGTCGTCGACCACTATGCCTGCGTTTTCAAGACCGATGATTGTGATGAAAAGACCTATACCTACGGCCACTGCCTTGCGCAGATTGTCGGGAATTGAACGGATGATTGCCTCGCGCACGCCGAACAGGGAGAGCACTATAAAGATAATGCCTTCCACGAGTACTGCGGTAAGGGCAAAGGCCGGGGTGCAGTGCATCTTAAGGACAACGGTGTATGTAAAGAATGCGTTGAGTCCAAGTCCCGGTGCCAGCGCCACGGGAAGGTTTGCACAGAATGCCATGACCAGTGTGGCCAGTGCGGCGGAAATGGCTGTTGCGGTGAACAGGCCAGAGGTAGAAAGCCCTGATGCACCCAGAATGCCAGGATTGACGGCAAGGATGTACGCCATTGCAAGGAAGGTTGTGACTCCGCCGATGATTTCGCGGCTTACGGTCGAACCTCTTTCCTTGATTTTGAAAAACTTTTCCATAGAATCCTCCAATTGGAATGTGTTCCGATTATAGCAGATTGCATCTTCTTTGTTAAGGGCGGCGGATTTACTGGCACAGTAATCAATTTTTGTAAAAAGAATGGCAAAGTGGCGGGAGAGAGCATCCCGCCACTTTGTGTCTGCCTTTTCCGGGCCTCACTTTACAAAATATGTT
>CAMNHD010000085.1 GCA_946538875.1 uncultured Treponema sp. | reverse complement strand
ATCCATTTTTATTGCGCAAGTCCTTTAAGAGTCTTGAAGTTGCCGGTATATCAACAACAGTTCGTTTTACTGGTTGAATTGAATATGAATATTCCATACGCACATTATAAAAGGAATCTACAGAAAGAAACAGTAAACTGTTAGTTTAAAAAACACTTCATAATATGTAAAAAAGATAGTGAAGTACAGTGAAGTTGACTTTGAAGTAAATTTGACTCAGCTCCGCGTTCTTTGTAAACAACAAACAATATACGTTCAACTTGATTGCGGCATGTTTTACCATACACCCAGGCGTACGCATGGGCGTGGAGGGGGCCGGAGGCCGTGCGCGGATGCGTACCGACCGTAGGGGAGCCCGGAAGGCCCGGATTTTCGGGAAAGGGGGTGTTTTTTCGTTATGATGGGTGTGGAAGCTGCGGCCTGCCCAAAAAAACTTGACTTAAACCCTTTTCGTGCCGATAATTAGTTATATACTGGAAAATCAAGGAAAAGTAAAGTATGGCACAAGCAAAAAGAATTCAGGTAGATGTCTCCAAAGTGCGCATGGCTATTCAGTCGGGCGTTCCTTTGACTATTACTACTTATACGCTGCCGCACGAGATGGAAGAATACATGACGGATGTGCTGAAGGTCTTTTTGACGGAGATCAACCAGAGCCAGATGGAGGACAATCTGAGCTACTGTCTTAAGGAGTTGATCAATAATGCAAAAAAGGCTAATACCAAGCGTGTCTATTTTGCGGACAAGCATCTGGATATCAACAATCTGAGTGACTACAACGAGGGAATGAAGTCTTTTAAGGAGGATACCCTTACCAACATAAATTATTATCTTGGAAAGCAGAAAAGTGAGGGCTACTATATAAAATTCAGTCTTCAGACCAGGAATAACAAGATAAAACTGGAGGTCCGCAACAGGGCTGAGCTTACGGTGTTTGAGTACAAGCGTATCCATGATAAGATTACAAGGGCTCTGCAGTACAATTCTATTGAGGAAGGTATGGAGCAGCTTCTTGACAGTTCCGAGGGTGCGGGTCTTGGTCTTGTGATTATGATTCTGGTGCTCAAGAAGGTGGGGCTTACTGACGAAAACTATCAGGTTCTGAGCGAAAACGGCGAGACTATCACCAGGATGATTATTCCGTTCAGTGAGGAGTCTGCAAAGGATTTTTCAGAGCTTTCGGACGAATTTATTAATCTGATAAAGGGCTTGCCTGAGTTCCCGGAGAATATCACTGAGGTGAACCGGCTTATCAATGATCCTGACAGTCAGATGAGCGATATTGCACAGAAGATTTCCAATGATGTTTCGCTTACTGCCGAGCTGCTTAAGCTTGTGAACTCTGCTTCGTTCGGCCTGGCCAGTCAGTGTACTTCTATTGGCGAGGCGGTAAAGCTTGCGGGTCTGCGTGGTATCCGTAACCTGCTGTTTTCTATCGGCTCCATGCAGGCGCTTACCAGTGATACTGACGAAAATATCCGTGCTTTGTGGGACCATTCCTACAGGGTTGCGTTCTATGCTTACAATCTGGCCCGTAACTTCTGCCGTGCTCCTAACGAGCGTAATCTGGTTGAGGATAGTTATGTCTGTGGGCTTCTGCATGATATGGGAAAGATTATCTTTGAGACTGCCCATGAGGATATTCTGCAGAAGATCACTGTGATGGCTAAGGAGCGCGGTGTGAGTGCGGGGCTGTTCGAGCGTATGGTTGCCGGTGTCAATCATGGTGAGGTGGGTGCCCGTATTGCTGAAAAGTGGAATTTCCCGCAGGTTATTGCGGATGTGATCCGTTACCATCATGATCCTGTGGAGGCTCCCGAGGCTGTCCGCAAGCTGGTTTATGTGGTGAATTTTTCTGATCTGCTTGCGCATTATGGTGAGGGTGTGGTTGACTTTGGTCAGTTCTCACAGGAAACTCTCAAGATGTTCGGGATTCAGTCTGAAGCGGATATCGTGGCGCTTAGTACCAGGCTCAGCAAGTCGTTTGAGCATGACAAGCACTAGGCGGATGGGGGCGGTGCCAGTTAGGGGTACTGCGCCGGTAAGCGGGTATCACACCGCTAAGCGGTTACTGCGCCGCTAAGCGGTTACTGCCCAGCCAGGCAGTTACTGCACCGCTAAGTGCCGCCCGTACTGCTAACAGCGTCCCGCGCCGCCAAGAGCCTGGACCCAAGCCTGCATCAAAATCCCAAAAGCTACACCGACATTAAGCGAAGCCTTGAGTCCTGTCATAGGAATGCTGACCCGCCCGTAAGTGCCGCGGTGGAGTGCCTCAGGACTAACCCCAAGTTCTTCTGAACCGATTATAACAATTCCTTCCTTCGGAAATTCAAATTCCTGAATCGGAGTGCCACCGGTTTCCAGTACGAATACCGGCAGATTCTCCGGCAACTGTTCGAGTGAAAGCCTTTCCCAGCCCATTGTCTCGATGCAGCCCATTCCGCTGCGTATAGCCTTGCTCTGTCCGGGATCAGTGCACTGG
This sequence comes from uncultured Treponema sp., assembly GCA_946538875.1. Next base: position 4,381 of record CAMNHD010000085.1, on the reverse strand, counting down.
GGTGAGATAAACACCTTGTCGCAGCCCATAGCTTCTGCCGTGCGGAAAATAGAGCCCACATTGAACGGTGAGCGTATGTCTTCCGCGTAGACGCAGACATTCGGAAAGAATTTGCGTGTGGCTACAGTCTGATCTGAGTTCTTGTGCGGCGCAATCACAAGGTCCCACTCGGCAGGAAAAGTACCGATTATGGAAAGCAGTGCGTTGCGTGCGATGTTGCATGTGCGCAGTTCGTCAAAAGGTTGGGAGGCAAGAAGTTCCTTGAGTTGAGTGGCGGTCTGTTCGGGAAGCTTTGGATCCTGCAGCAGGATTTTCACAACGGCTTTGGTGTATTCCTGCCTTGTCATTTTGGAAAAGTTGTAGGCGGTGCCTTTTTCCGCAATACCCGCAATGTCGCGTTCAAGTTCACCGAACGTCAGTGCGAGCTTGCGTCTTTTTTGTCCTGCTGCCAGTTGAAAGAGTTTTTCAGGTTCAATCATGGCCGCTTAGAATGCCTGCTTGATGATGTCAAACAGATCGTCGCTGGTCATGCTGCGCTGAAGTGTATTTATCAGGTCAAGTTCTCCGGCATCTTCTGCCGCAAGGGCAAGCTGTTCAATCGTAACATTCAGGTCCTTGAGACGTGCCGGCAGATTGGACTTGGCAATGTGCTGCCTTACGTATTCGACAAAGGCGCTTACTGCCTCCGCATCGGATGCGGTCTGTGGGGCGGCGCGGAGTATGCGGCTAAGACGTGCAAGCCTGTCGCTCCGGTATTTGGCCCCGTCTTCTATAATATAAGGAAGAAGAATTGCCGTGGTCAGCGAGCGTGAAATTTTGAACCGTGCGTTGAGACACATGGAGATAAGCGATGCAGCGCCCACAGAACTTGATGCCGCCGCAAGGGATGCCATACAGCCCGCCTGACTGTAAAGGACTTCCTGCGGAGTGGTGATTGTAAGGCTGGGAGAACCGTCCAGGGCATAGCTCAGCAGTTCCACGGACTTTTCAGCAATCATGTCGCTGAAGAAAGTGGCCTTCTGGTTAAGGTAAGCCTCGGTCGCAATGGCAAGAGTTTCAATCGCCATGGAAGCAGTCTGGTTTTCAGTAAGAGTCACCGCAAGGTTTGGGTCGAACAGAACAAGTCTGCAGAGCGCATTCTGTGACTTGAGCAGCTTAATCTTGGAAGAGCGTGCGTCAATTATAGGAATTCTGTCGGTAAAGACAAAGCAGTCGCGGATAGTCGTAGGAAGTGCCACCAATGGCAGAGGGGCCGTGGTAGGGGATGCGCCGTCGATAAAGTCATACAGTTCGTGGTTTTCGTGGTACAGGGTGCAGACTGCCCTGGCCAGATTCAGTGCCTTGGAACCGCCCACAGCAATCACGCCGTGGATGTGAGCCTCGCGCGCAAGCGACAGAGCGTTTATGACAACCTGTGTGTCCGCGCCTTCAGGAATTTCCTCAAAAGTAAAAAAGTCAATTTTCCTGTCGGCAAGAGACTGAGTAACTTTTTCAGCATTGCCCACCTGCTTTAGAATAGGGTCCATGATAACCATATATTTGGTGCCCCATTCCTTTACGTATTGTCCCAGGCGGCTGGTAGTGTAAGAACCAAGAATGATGTTCGGTTGAATTTTAAAGATAAAGTCTGCCATAAAAAACTCCTACCCTTATTTTAACGGCTGAACTTAGACCATACTTTAATTTTTTGGAACGGAACGCTTGGGTGGCGTGCTCTGCAGATGTAAAAACATGCGGTCTGTGGCAAGTTCCCCGCTTTTCCAGGTTGCGCTTGCGCTCCAGCCGCAGGGCGGCCCCTTGCGGGCCTTGCAAATCGGGCGTAGGCGCCTGGGGTTCATGCCAGGAATTTAAATAAAAAAAAGAACTGCCGGATCAAGCCGGAACATTCATTCCCGGATCTAATCCGGAAAACTGCAAGTGTCTCGCCAAAAGGCAATGATGCAGGTACCCTGTTCAAACAAGGCATGAAAGTCCTCGGAACTTATCAGGACAGTTCTTAAGAGGTGTTCTTACGGATTAAAGTCCGTAAGCGGTCATAATACGATCCGCCGTAGCCGCAATGGTTTCAGCACTGAGGTAGTTTGGATCCTGGATTTTAAGCTTAATCTGTTCAATAAGCTCAGAACGTACATCAGGAGTTTCTGCTGCAACCTGATTGAGGTAGTATGCGTCAGCCAATTCCTTGGCTTCGTCCGACACACTGATCTCATCTGATGCTGAACGTAAGCTTCCAGTTGCAGAAGTACGGTTTGTATTCTGCAAAGAGTTAATGGAATTGATTCCTGAAATCTTGTCAATCATCATAGTAACCTTCCTCCCTTTTATTATCGTCAGATACGTCTGAAAGTTTAACCTTTTTCTCGCCGGAGATAAAAACCGCGAATTCGCCTAAAATCTTGCTGCGTGAAGAATAATCTGCGTAAACCTCGGCGGCTGTGGCATCGTTTATCTCCTCGTGCAGCTTGGTCAGTTCCCGCCCGACTACTACACGCCTGTCTGGGGAAATCGCCGCAATGTCTGCCAGGAGCTTTACAATCCTGAACGGGCTTTCATAAAGGATTATGGCGTCCCCTGTAGCCAGAAGTTCCCTGAGCCTACTGCGCCTTCTGCCGGGTTTTGGAGAAAGGAATCCTTCAAAGATGAGTGTCTTGCCTCCTGCTCCGGCCACGCTTGCCAGGGTTGCAAAGGCACTTGCTCCCGGAATGGGTACCACTTTGTGACCTGCCTTGCGCGCCAGTCCGGCCAGTATTGCTCCCGGGTCTGATATGCCTGGTGTTCCTGCATCGCTTGCGTAAGCTACGGTCTGACCTTCATCAAGAAGCTTGATTATTTTCTCGGAAGCGAATTCCTCGTTCTGTGCCCTGCAGCTGATAAGGGGCTTGCGGATTTCAAAGTGGGTCAAAAGTTCCATGGTGTGGCGTGTATCTTCCGCCGCAATCACATCCACCGCCTTGAATGTTTCCAGAGCTCTGTAAGTAATGTCGCCAAGGTTCCCTATAGGGGTACCCACAATATAAAGTTCAGACACAGTTTAATTATATATACAAAAGGTAATTATGACAAGTATGGGTACAAAGCCATGAAAATCAGTTTTGAAAAAGTGGTTGAATTTAAGTGAAAATTCACCGATAATGTAAGCGGATAATCACGAAGACTTAAAAAGTTTAGTGAAAGGGATAATTTTTGTCTGTACATCCGTATAGGCAAACAGGGTGGAATCATGAAAACTATGTCTAAAAAGGAAAGGGTCACCGCTTTGGTGGCCGGTACCGTCATGTTTGTAATGGCGGTGCTTTTTGCAGTTGCAATAATATTCAAACTGTTTGATTTTGGAAATCCTGACATAAGCGACGGAAACATTCTGCGCAGGCTGGGAAGGCTTCTCTATGATGCCTACGGTTTTTCAAGCCTGCTGATTCCAGTGTTCTTTCTGGCGGCAGGTAGTTTCTGCTTTGACTCAAAGTGGTCGGTTCAAAGGGCGCTTTCTCTGCTTATCAGCCCACTGCCGTTCTTTACTGTGGTTTTTGCCGAGAGCTGGGCAAAGAATATCCATGCCACTAACTATGGGCCCGTTGCTATAATCAAGATAGTGGTGCTGCTTTTGTTTACCATTCTGCTTATAGTGGCGGAATATCTTGTGACTCTGGTCATAGCTGGTGCCGTGCAGAAAAAACTTGATGCGGTTCAGGAGGCCGGTGCAAGGCGTGCTGATGCCCTTAAGCGCCATGAGGCCCGTGTTTCTGCGCAGAAGGATGAAGAGACTCTTGCTGAGGATGATTCCGCTTTTGCCGAACCCGAGGTGAACGAGTCATTCTTTGAACCGTCTCCTGATGAGTCGGAAAAGACTGTTGTGGATGAGTCTTACGACTATGAGGAGGACTTTGATTCCAAGCCTTCAATCTCAAAGACTTTCCTTGGCTTCCTCCAGAAAAACCGCCGGAAACTGGAAAAAGTGCTTAAGGCTTCTCCTGAAAAAACTGAACTTCACGTGCCCGATGCAAAAAAAGAAATTGTTGACATAAATGATTTTTACACTGCTCCTGATGACTACAATGTGCAGGTGCAGGATGTGGAAGTTGATCCTGATGCGACACTTACTTACGAAGAGGCTGTAGGCGAGGAATTCTCTGACGGTCAGGTGGAAGAGCCTGAGGAAATCGGGGAAATCCCTGAGCAGTTTGAGGCTGAGGAAGATGATGGACGGCCTGTCCTTGACCAAGCCAAGGAAGCGGAGAAGGCGGCCCTGTTCAACAACGGGGAGTCTAAAGAAGGTCCCCAGGTGGTCTACTGGGGTACTACAAAGCACCGTCCTGTGCGCAAGGAAGAACCTGAGGTTAATCCTGAAGTGTCGGAACCGGCAATGGTGGAAGAGACGGGAGTG
>CAMNHD010000084.1 GCA_946538875.1 uncultured Treponema sp. | reverse complement strand
TTCCTGTCGCAAAAATGTCAGGACTTTCAGAAGATGAACTCACAGCAGTGCTCCGTAAGCTTGCACCTAAAATCAATTCCCAATCCGTACTCTGTGTGGATGTCGACGAGGAACGCAGCCAGGAGCTTAACCGCAGCATAGCTCTGATGCGCATTGAAAGCCTTATCACAGGCGCTGCATATATAAAGCCCAGGCGCAAAAAGACAAGGCCGACAAAGGCCTCCAAGGAAAAACGACTTAAGACAAAGAAACTACGGTCCATGCTCAAGCAGAACCGTTCATGGACACTAAGGAGCGAATCATGATCAATATTATCACCGCAGTTCTTTTCATGGCACTGATGCTGATCTCACTTATTCTTGTCTACCGCTGGAGACGTGCCGCCCTGGACAAACTGTACAACCAGTACAAGGAAAAAGACAATTCCTACACTGTGATTATCAGCAAAAAGGACTATGGCTTTACAGCCGCAAAGCTCATTGTAAACACCGACGGCATCGCCGCATTCAAGGACACGGATCCCCTGGCACAGGATTTTGAAGTCAGCGCCAAGGCAGGAGGCTCACAAGTCAAAGTGAATGTCAGCAGGGCGTATCTCTGCGACATCGACGGAAACTCTCTTGAGGAATCAAGACTCAATGACCCGGAAGTGCACATTTGCCTGGAACTGGAGACGGAAGCCGTAAAGGACGAGCTTTCTCCGCTCAACCATGACCTGCGCTTTGAAATAAGACACAAGGCATTTGCCCCTGTCACTGAATGCAGTGAATGGTTCTGCCCGGACAAGGCTGAACAGGCCGAATTCGAACAGCTCCGTGCAGCCCGCGGTTCCGCAAACCAGGTACGCGGCCTCTAGCCACTTTGTATTTGCATTTTCGTCAAAATTGATTTCCACGGTTGAACATACAAAGGTCTTACCAAAACTGCTTAATTATGCTATGATTTGCCACAATAACCAATAAATAGGAGCATAATAATGTTGGAGAAAAAGTTTTCCTTTTACAAAGGCTTAACGGTACTGGCTGCCGCATTGGCAGTCACAGCAATGACACTCACTTCCTGTGCAAGCGCAGGAAAGACATCCCAGAAGGCAATCCTCGCAGAAGAACCGGCACGCATGTTCTGGAGCATCAGCGGAACTGACGCCAAGGGCAATCCCTCCAAGGTCTACATCCAGGGAACAGTGCACGTGGGAGACAGCTCACTTTATCCGTTTGCCGACACAGTTCTGTCCGCATGGAGTGAATCCGACAGGATTTTTGCAGAGATTTCCGCAGAAGACCTTCAGTCCGCCGCCCAGGAAATCGCAGTCGCAGTACAGGCAAGTCTTCCAAAGGCAGACGGAAAGAATCTGCTGGACTATCTTTCTGACGAGGAAAAAGAAGCTTATCTTTCTTTAATCCCGGAAGAAAGCGCCACTCAGTTTGCACTCTTCGAGCCTTGGGTATCACAGTACATACTCACAAGCCTTGTCATGCAGAACTCAGGCTACACTGCAAACTATGGCCCGGATGTACAGTTCTACAGCCTTGCAATCCAGCAGGGGCTCACAGTTCAAGGCCTTGACCAGGTTCAGGACCAGATTGACGCAATGGTTTTCGGAACCTACGACCAGCAGCTTGCAATCCTCAAGGACACACTTGCCGATGTTGCAGATCCGGAATCATTCCTCGAAGAGCTCAGGAACATGTTCAAGGCTTACGTAGACAATGACAAGGCAGCTCTTGCCACCATCCTGGACGAAGACAGCGAAAACTTAAAGGATCAGGACTGGTACGGTGACTACCAATCCGTGATGCTGTACAAGCGCAACCAGAGCTGGGCAGACCAGATCAAGGGCTTCCTTTCAGAAGGCGGCACAACATTCATCTTTGCAGGCTGCGGCCACTTCCTTGGCGACAACAACGTATTCGAATACCTCAAGAAAAACGGCACCCTGTAAAACGCACAGATAAAAAAAAACACTGTGGAGCAAACCAAAAGGCAATCCTCCACAGTGCATTTCCCACCCAGCACTTATCAGAATCAAAGCTTGAAAGTACTAAGCTCCTTATCCAGACGGACAATTCCTTCCTGGGTCTGCTTACTTGAATCATGAACCACAGTCATCGCCTCGGCAATCTCACCCACATTTCGGGTCATAGTCATCATGCGTTCATTGATTGTACGGGTCACATCGCCAAGAACCTTCATCTCCTCGACAATCTGCTTACCGCCGGAAAGCATCTCCACAGAACCGTCCTTGACTTCCATCGACTTGTCACCGATTTCACGCATGGCCTCAAGCACCTGCTGGTTACCGCTGGCCTGCTCGTTCATGGCGTTCATAATAACATTTTCCTGGTTCTTTACTGTCTGCGCCAGCTGGTAAATCACGTCGAACTTCTTCTGAACCTCCTTAGTACCGCTGGAAACCTGCTCGATTGCAGCAGAAAGATTCTTAAGGTGTTCGTTGATGGACTTACCCTGCTTGTTTGACTGTTCCGCCAGCTTACGGATTTCATCAGCAACAACGGCAAATCCCTTTCCCGCCTCACCAGCGTGTGCTGACTCAATTGCGGCATTCATGGCAAGAAGGTTAGTCTGCTCGGCAATAGTCTGAATAATAGTACTAGCCTCAAGCAGACCGGTAGAGTCGCGGAGAATTTCATCAGCAGTCTGTACAGCACTTTGAACAGAAATACGTCCCTCGTCGGAAGCCTGTCCAAGAGCGTTCACGTTCTCCGTATTACGCTGAAGGATGTTGGTCACAGAATTGATGTTTGCAACCATCTCGTCAACCGCCGCAGAAGACTCAGTGATTCCGGCAACCTGTGCATTGATGCTGTCGCTCAGGTTCTTTATCCTGCCCATTATCTGAGTCGCAGAAGCGTTGGCTTCCTCCACACCGGCACTCTGGTTGTTCATCTCCATCTGCACGGAGTCAATGCTGCCTGTAATACTTGAGATAGAACCGTTCGCAGCATTCATGCTGGCCGACAGAGTCTCCGCAGATTTTCTGGAACTGTTTGCAGATTCAAGGAACTCCTTCAGGATGGAATGAGTCACATTCTTAAAGCCGTTGACATCATTAATCACACCACCCAGCTCGCAGCGCACAGGTACCCTGGCATCAGGCAGAGTATAGTCACGGGAAGCAAGCCCCTGAGTCAAAGTCTGTATGTCAAAGAGATTAATCGTTACATCACGGATATTCATGTAGATATCCACCATAGTGATGAGCATGGCATATATTCCGATAGGTACTCCCTTGGAAAGCAGCATGGTGGCAACATTTCCGTGGCGGTAATTATCAGGAACCATGACAACAGAAGCAATAAGGCAGATTATTCCAAGACAGGCAAAGAAAAGCGCAACCATGACGCGCATCACTATGCTCATAGTGTTGTCCTTGTCGCGGTACGGAAGCCAGTAAAGGCTATGCTCCACATTCTGCATAAAAAGAATATAAGTCAAAAGCGAATGTGAAAAACCAAGACCGGGAAAAGCCACAAGACCATAGGTGAGCATACGGTGGGAAGAGTCAAAAGCCTTGAACACAATATTTGAAGCCTTGAGCGAAAAGTAGAGCAAAGTAGGCTGCATGAAAAACATCGCCACAGGCACCGCAATGGAAACGCGCTCGAACAGCTTGATTCTCTTGTTCATGGCCTCGATTGCCTCTGGACTTCCATCATAGGCCACAATAGATTTGTTAATCCACCTGAAAAGAATAAGCGGCAGAACTATACCCAGCAGCACAAAAGCAAAGCAGGCTGGATTAGTCAGACAAAAGAGAATTTCCTGTATAGTAGCAGCACCCTCAATCAAGGTAAGCGGCCCATATAATATAGAAGGCAAAATACAGGTAAGAATCATCAGCACCAGTGCAGAGACTGGAAGCGTTTTTTTTTCGTAAGTAGTAGAATCCATAGACACTCCTAGTTAAAAAGCACTCCCCCCTCCAAAAGCAAGGAATGTACTTCTCACAATTAGTTTATCGGTAAAATAATATCATACTTTTATTACTTTTGAAAGTATGTAAATAAGTTTTATAAGTCCCGGCCCACCCCATCACCCGCGGTTCCGCATAACATGATTACGCGGCAGGAATCCACTTTGTGCTTAAGTTTTTACCAACAGCGCCATGGACGGCGCGTTAGATGTTACTGCTGCAGGTATCCATTTTTCCAGGAGGAAAAAATTGACACCCGCTCCCTTTACAAAACACGCACCGCAAGATATAATCCACACTCTGTGAGGTTATTATGGAAAGATTCACCTTTAAGGAATTCGCAAAACAGTTCAAGACCCAGGACTTCTGGAAAAAGTTTTTTATCATGCTGCTGGGAATATTCTTCATGGGATTCTTCCTTTCATTCCTGAGGGCAGTCGGCTGGGGAACCGACCCGTACACCTTTCAGAACGAAAACATACGCCTCCGCCTGGGCTGGTCACTCGGCAACTGGCAGCTTCTCTTCAACGCAATACTTTTTATTTTTGTCTTCATATTCAACTGGCGCCTTATCGGGCTGGGAACACTTGCAAATTTCATCTGCATCGGCTATACCGCAGACTTCTTCAACTGGCTCTGGGCAAAAGTCATACCGGACGCAGTATTCCACGACCCGGCCTACCTCTGGCTCAAAATAATCATCTTTGCGCTGGCCATATTCTTCTTTGTAATTTCAGCCTCAGTCTACATGAACGCAGAGATGGGCCTTTCACCCTATGACGGCACCGCCTCAATCCTCAGCAGCTGGCACAAAAAGGTTCCTTTCTTTGTCATCCGTATCTGCTACGACATGTTCGCAATCTTCATCGGAATCCTGGCAACACTTGGCACCAAGACAAACATCCGTTCAACCCTGATTGGCTCAGTAATCATGGCTCTGGCGCTGGGCCCCGCAATCACCCTCACAGGAAAATTCATGAAGCGCTGTATCTTCAAATAATTTTTACGGGCTGCACTTGATTTTCCACATTCATTCAAAAGTAAAAAGAGAACCCTGAATAACCAGTCCGGGCTATCCAGGGTTCCGTGGGCCCCTACCCACTCCATTGCCTACGGCCGCAAGCAGCCTCCGGCAACGCTACGCGCCCTTACTATCCCGCGCAGGCGCATTTGTTTTATCTCAAGACATTCATTCCTTGTCCTGAAGAGCATCATATCCGCTCTCACCGGTACGCACTTTGATAACATCATCGACCGGGTAGACAAAAATCTTTCCGTCTCCGATATGACCAGTGTACAGGGCCTTCTTTGCGGCACGCACAACAGTGTCCACAGGCACCTTTGCAACGACAATCTCAACCTTAATCTTTGGCAGCAGATCCATTGTAGTCACAGGAGCACCACGCCACATCTCGCTCTTGCCTTTCTGCATACCGCAGCCCATCACGTTCACCACAGTCATGCCGGTCACACCGATAGAGTTCATGGCGTTCTTGAGCGCATCGAACTTGTTCTGTCTCGTTATGATGACCACCTTGTGTGCAGGAACATTCTGCGTTGCAGGAACAGTCTCGGGTGCAAGCTTGACAGGGATGGTGTCCTTTTCAGGAAGAGCCACGCCAGCGACAATCGCTTCCTCCACTTCCTCTTCTGTATACTGAAGGGCAAAGCCTGCATAGCTTGAATCAAGACCATGCTCCAGCTTGTCAAGGCCGATGATTTCCTCTTCTGCAGAAACACGCAGACCAATTGTCTTCTTTATGATTACGAAGGTTATGATGATAGTCACAACAGTCCACAGTCCGATCACAACCATACCGCCCAGCTGCTTGAGCAACTGTCCGAATCCTCCGCCGTAGAAAAGTCCTTCCTGAATACCTGCAAGTTCAAATCCCGGAGCTGTCTTGGTCGCAAAGAGACCTACAGCAACAGTACCCCAGATACCGTTAAGACAGTGAACAGCAACAGCACCAACCGGATCATCAATGTGAAGCTTGTAGTCCAGGAGCCAAACTCCGAACACAACCAGAAGACCAGCCACAACACCGATTATCGCTGCACCTGCACAGTCGGTCACGTCACAAGGAGCAGTGATTGCCACAAGGCCTGCAAGCGATGCGTTGAGACACATTGAAACATCAGGCTTACCGTACTTGATCCAGGTAAAGACCATGGCGACCACTGTTGCAACGGCAGGAGCCACTGTTGTGGTAAGGAATACGGAACTCAGAGTGGAGATGTCTGTTGCAGCCGCTCCGTTGAATCCGTACCAACCCAGCCACAGGATGAACACACCGAGGGCACCCACAGTGATGTTGTGTCCTGGGAAACCGTGAACGCCGGTAATCTTTCCATTCTTGTCCTTGCTGAACTTTCCGAGACGCGGACCAACCATCTTTGCTCCGATCAGAGCGCAGATACCGCCAACCATGTGGATACATGCAGAACCTGCATAGTCGTGGAAGCCCCACTGTGCAAGGAAACCGCTGCCCCATGTCCAGTGAGCCTCAATCGGGTAGATAATTCCGGAAATCACTGCAGAATAGATACAGTATGAGGAGAACTTTGTGCGCTCGGCCATTGCACCGCTCACGATTGTTGCGGTTGTTGCGCAGAACATCAGGTTGAACACAAAGTTTGAAAAGTCAAAGGAGGCGTATGACGAAAACACATTGAAGTTCGGTTTACCAAGCACTGACCAGATTCCCTTGCTCACTTCGCCTGTCACCGGGTCGGTGTAAGTAAGCATAAAGGATGCGCCGATGATAAACCACATCACAGTTCCAATGCAGAAGTCCATCAGGTTTTTCATTATGATGTTGCCGGTGTTCTTTGCACGGGTAAATCCCGCTTCAACCATTGCAAAGCCAGCCTGCATCCAGAAGACTAATGCAGTGCCCACAAGGAACCATACTCCCCAGGTGTCCTTTGCCACAGAACTAATAGCTG